>DAOMFN010000089.1:4954-7062 GCA_035429785.1 Anaeromyxobacteraceae bacterium | reverse complement strand
GGCAGGCGTCCCGTGAGCATCGCCCGGAGGAGCACGCCGACGGCGTAGAGGTCGGTGCGCGAGTCCTCCGGACCTCCGCGGGACTGCTCGGGCGCCATGTAGCCCGGCGTCCCGCTGCGGGCGGGCCCGTCGCCGAAGTAGTAGGCGAGGCCGAAATCGAGGATCTTGGCCCCGCCCCCGCGCGTGAGGAAGACGTTGGCGGGCTTGAGGTCGCGGTGGAGCACGCCCTGGGCGTGGGCGTGGACCAGGGCCCGCGTCACGTCGCGCGCGATGCGGAGGGCGTCGACGACCGGCAGCCTCCCGCGGCGCAGCCGGGTGGCGAGCGTCTCTCCCTCGAGGAGCTCGAAGATCAGGTAGGCGCCCGACGCGCACCGACCGTGATCGTACAGGCGGACCAGGTTCTCGTGCTCCAGGCGCGCCGCCACCTCGGCCTCGCGCAGCGTTCCCTCGTCCAGCGCGCCGCCGGGCGGCAGGGCCTTGAACGCGACCGAGCGGCGCAGCTCGAGGTCCCTCGCGCGCAGGACGACCCCGAAGCCTCCCCGGCCGAGCGGCTCGCAGAGCTCGAACCGGCCGCCGATCACCTGGCCGGCCTGGAATCCCTTCGTCCAGGCCTCTCGCATGGGCTCGATCGGCGCCGCGGCCAGCTCGGCCAGGAGGCGCGAGAAGTCCCCGGGCTCCGGGCGTCCGGGCCCGTCGGAGCCTCTCGCTCCGCACGATGGACCGTCGATCCCGGTCGGTCCCGTGGGGCCCTCAGTCGATGAGGCCGTGTCGTCTCGCCTCCTCCCGGAGCCGTCGAGTGAGGCGCTCGTACCGCTTCCGGAGCGCCGCGGCTTGAACGACCTCCTCGCCGTTCTCTTCCTCGCCGAGCACGACCGCGATCTCCTCCCACTCGAGCTCCCGGTCGACGCGAAGCGTGAGGAGGGTCTGGTCCTCGACGGAGAGGTTCCTGCGCAGGAGGGCGAGGCCGGCGTGCCGGCCGCTCGCCCCGGGCGGCGGGCCCTTCGACCCCGGCCCGAGCCTGGACGCCGAGGAGGGGAGAGGGACCTCGAACCGCCGCTCCGGACGCCGCCAGATCCGCGACGCCGAGTGGAAGGCGACGCGGTGGGTCCAGGCGCGGAGGGGGCACTGCCAGCGGAATCCGCGGAGTCCCTTCAGCACGTTCTCCTGGAATTCCAGGAACGCCTCGTCGGCGTCGTCCTCCTGCAGCAGGGTGCGCAGGTAGGCCCGGACGGACGGGCCGAGCCCTTCCACCACCAGGGCGACCGCTCTCGAGAGGTCGCCGGAGTCGAGGCGATCCCGGACGGCTCGCTCGAGCCCTCGCAGTCGCTCCGGATCCCACTTCGGCGCCCGGTTCACCTTGCGTGCCCCCCGGCCAGCGCCGCAGCGCCACGCCCCGACGGCTTCGCGCCTTGATAGCCGCCGTGCGGCGCGCGTGCCATGCCGTCGCGCCCGGAATGCGACCCGGAGCGGCGTGTCACATCCGGCCCGTCTCACGGCACCCGAGGGCCAGGGACGAACGCCGCCGACGCCCCTCGCGAAATCACCATGGATATCAATGCCCCTGGACCGATGACCTCACAGTCCCTCTCCCAGACGCGGGGACGCTACGGAATGACGTGGCGCGTCGGGGCGCTCCTGGCCGTGACGATCGCCTGCGTGGTCGTGGCCCTTTCCGGACCTCGCGTCCCCCAGTCGATCCAGTACTTCGACTTCGCCGACGAGCGAACGCTCGCCGGCATTCCCAACGCGTTCAACGTGCTCTCCAACGTCGCGTTCCTGGCGGTGGGCGTCGCGGGGCTCGCGGTGGTTCGCCCCGGCCGGGCCGCGTTTCGCGATCCTCGGGAGCGCACGCCATGGCGGGTCCTGTTCGCCGGGGTCACCCTCACGGGCGTGGGCTCCGCCTGGTTTCACCTCGCGCCCTCGTCGGCGTCCCTGGTCTGGGACCGGCTCCCGATGACGATCGGCTTCATGGGGTTGCTCTCCGCGCTCCTGACCGAGCGCGTCGACGCGAGGTGGGGGAGGAGGCTGCTCTGGCCGCTCGTCGCGCTCGGGCTCGGAAGCGTCCTCTACTGGTACTTCACCGAGCTCGCCGGCGCCGGGGACCTGCG
>DAOMFN010000089.1:0-4854 GCA_035429785.1 Anaeromyxobacteraceae bacterium | reverse complement strand
TCGGAAGCGTCCTCTACTGGTACTTCACCGAGCTCGCCGGCGCCGGGGACCTGCGGCCCTACTTCTTCGTCCAGTTCTTCCCGCTCCTCGTCATCCCGCTGGTTCTCCTGATCTTCCCTGCGCGCTACTCGGGGTCGCGGATGTTCCTCGTCGCCCTGGGCGCGTACCTCCTCGCCAAGGCCACGGAGTCCTGGGACGTGCAGATCTTCCAGCTCGGCTCGATCGTCAGCGGCCACACGGTGAAGCACCTGCTCGCGGCGATGGGCATCGGGGCCCTCGTGTGGATGCTCGCCCGTCGCGAGCCGCTCGAGCGGCGGTAGCCAGCGCCGGGGCCAGCGCCATGGATCGCGACGGGAAGGCACCGCGCCACGGCGATCTCTCCTGCTCGTTCTGCGGCAAGGGACAGCAGGACGTCCGGAAGCTCATCGCAGGACCGGACGTCTACATCTGCGACGAGTGCACCGCGCTCTGCGCGGACATCGTCGCGGGCGACGAGGGAGGCGCCCCGCCGCCGGCCGGCGACGCCCTGGCCGCGGCTGCGCGCCTGGTCCGGGCCTGCGAGGCGGACCCGAGGATTCCTCGAATCGTCGTCGACATGGTGGCCGGACTGGCGGCCTCGCTCCGGAAACACCTGGAGCCGAGGGACGGATGAAGGGGCCGGAACGACCCCCGGGCGACGCCGCATCCCCGATCCACGGCCGGCGTCACCCGTCATCGCCCGCCCGCAGCGCGTCGAGCCGCGATTGCACCTGGGCCACGAATGCCGCCGGGGAGTCCGGCGTGACGACGTAGCTCCGGCCGTCGGTGGCCAGGAGCACCCGGTCGCTGGACCGGGTGGCGTACATCGTCACCTGGCCGAGGTCCCGGTTCCTGAACTCACCGTAAAATCCGAGGAAGCCCCCCGACCCGCCGACGCGCGTGAAGAAGACCTGCCGCGGAAGCTCCCGGACCTCGCGGATCGACCGGAGCGGGATGACGACCGGTCCCACGCGCCGCTCGATGCGTCGAGCGGCGCGCCGTGGCGGGTGGGGGCCATCCGGCCGCTACTGCGCAGGCAGGACCTGCTGCTGGACTTGCTGGTTCTGGATGACGACGGTCTGGTTCTGCTGGGCGTCCTCGTCGGCCACGAGCACCCCTCCGGCCACCGCGACGGTCCCCGCCGAGGCCGGGGTGCCGAGCGCCGCGCCGGCCTTCGACTCGGGGACCGCGCAGACGCATCCCGCAGAGTTCCGGACGAGGACCACCGCCGCCAGCTTCAGCCCCATCTTCGAGCAGTTCGCCTCGCAGGCGGGGCGGGTGTCCGGGTCGAGCTTGTACCCCGAGGAGACCGCCGGCGCCGTCGCGCACGCGGAGAGGAGCAGCAACGCCGGGACGATGCGGGCGTGGATGGCGAGCTTCATGGGACGGGACTGTAGCTCATCGGGACTCCCCGGATGCGGTGCCTTGCCTCGCTTGGGGGAGGGAGCCGTGGGGCCCACGCCGTCGCTGGCCGGACACAGAAGGGTGTACCGGCCACGTTGCATGGAAATTCGGGCGTGGCCCCGGAAGAAGCCTTCCGCGCCCGGCCCCGGGCCGGCGGGCGGCCCCGTCCGTCGAAATACGAGGAGAGGAAACATGCACCCGTTCCGGAAGCTCGCCGTCGCCGCCGGTCTCGCCCTCGCCGTCGCCACGCCGGTCGCCGCCCACGCCGAGGCCACGCTGAAGGAGACCCAGGCCGCCATCGCCGCGCTGAAGAAGGCCGACCCGGGCCTGAAGAAGTTCTTCGACAAGGCGGCCGGGTACGCCGTCTTCCCCGACATCGGCAAGGGCGGGTTCATCGTGGGCGGCGCGGGTGGCTCGGGCTTCCTGTTCGAGGGAGGGAAGGCGATCGGGAAGACCACGATGGCCCAGGCCACCGTGGGCGCTCAGATCGGCGGCCAGACCTACGTCGAGGTCATCTTCTTCGAGACCAAGGAGGCGCTCGCCGCCTTCAAGAAGGGGGAGTGGACCATGGCCGCCCAGGTGAGCGCGGTCGTGGTGAAGTCGGGCGCCTCGGCCGACGCGAAGTACAACGACGGGGTGGCGGTGTTCACGATGCCCAAGGCCGGAGCCATGGCCGAGGCCAGCATCGGCGGGCAGAAGTTCACCTACACGCCGAACGGAGCGAAGAAGAAGTAGGGAGCGCGCATGTCCCGGGAGGGGATGTCGAGGCTGCGCTGGTGGGTCGGCGGGATCGCTGCCGGAGTGGCGGCCCTGGCGCTGGTGGCGGCCGCGCTCCTCACCTGGGTCGTTCCAGGGATCGCGGTTCGCGAGGCCTCGAAGGGGATGGAGGCGGCGACCGGGAGGAACCTCTCCATCCGCGCGCTCGCCATCCACCCCTTCACCTGGAAGGTCGAGATCCGCGACGTCGCCCTCTCGGAGGTGGGAGGGAAGGGGACCTTCGCTTCCTTCGAGCGTGCCGAGGCCTCGGTGGGGCTCTCCTCCCTCTGGAAGGGCGCCCCGGTCATTTACGGTGTCCGCCTCGTGGGGCCGCACTTCAACGCCATCCGGACCGCGCCCAACGTCTTCAACTTCTCCGACCTCCTGAAGTACCTGGAGGCCCCCGTGCCCACCCTCACGCTCGAGGACGTGGCCATCACCGGCGGCTCGATCGACTTCGAGGACCGGGTGCTCGCGAGGCCGGAGCGCCACCTCGTGAAGGACGCCGAGCTCGTCGTCCCCTTCCTCACGACCGTCCCGTCCCGGGCCTCCGAGTTCGGCAACCCCCGGTTCCACGCCGTCATCGACGGTGCCCCGCTCACCATCGAGTCGAAGGTGCGAGGGTTGCCCGGCCTGGTCGAGGCGAGCGCGGCGATCGACCTCTCGGACCTCTCGCTCCCGGTCTACCTCTCCTACGTCCCGGCCGAGATCCCGGTGAACGTGCGATCGGGGAAGCTGGCGGTGAAGGGGACCGTGGCCTACCGCGTCACCGACGAGCACGGGGGCGAGCTCGCCTGGGACGGCACCGTCGACCTGACCGGGATCCGGCTCGAGGAGAAGGGGGAGGGCGCCCGGCTGGACGTCGGCGACGTCACGCTCCGCTCGCGGGTGACGAGCGGGCAGAAGCGTGGCCTCCGCGTGGAGGACGCGGCGCTCGAGGTCCGCCGCCTCGCCGTCCCCTTCGCCGGGAAGGACGGCGTCGAGGTGCACCGCCTGGCCGTCGAGGGCGTCACCTTCGCCAGCCGGGCGAACCAGCTCGAGGTCGCGTCGATCCTGCTCGATGCGGGGCGGGTCCGCGCCTCGCGGGACGCGAAGGGAAGGCTCTCCTCGCAGGGGCTGGTGGACGGGCTCCAGCGCCGGATGCCCCGGGCCAGCGGCACCTCCGCGCCCCCGCGCTCGGCCGCGCCGCCGCTCGAGTTCCGGGTGGCGAGCATCGAGGGGAAGGGCATCGACCTCCTCTTCACCGACCGGTCCCGGAGGGAGCGGCCGGTGCTGTCCCTCACCGGCGTCCACGTCCGGGCCCGCGACGTCACCGGGCCGAGGCCCGGGAAGGTCCCCTTCGAGGTGTCGGCGCACCTGGGCAAGGACGCGACCGTCCGCGCGGCCGGCTGGGCCGTCGCCGAGCCGCTCGCCGTCGACGCCGCGATCGACCTCCGGAACCTCGACCTCTCGGCGGCCGCACCCTACGTGAACGAACGGGCCCGTCTGGTGCTCGCCGGCGGGCGCCTCGACCTCTCGCTGCGGGCCGCGGTCGCCCGGAAGGGCGACAAGCTCGGTGGAACGGTGAAGGGAAGCACGGCGGTTCGCGCCCTCGAGGTCCAGGACGCCAGGCGCGGTAAGCTCCTCGCCTGGAAGGCGCTCTCGGTCGAGGGGATCGACGTCGTGCTCGAGCCGGCCCGGATCGCCGTGGCGAAGGTGACCCTCGACGGGCTGCGGCTGAACCTCGTCCAGGGCAAGGACGGCAAGACGAACCTGCCGCGGCCCGATCCGGCCCCGGCGACGGGGGACGGGAAGGCCCCCGCCCCGGCCGTCGCCACCGGGAAGCCGGTGCCCGCGCGGAAGGGCCTGCAGACCCCGGTGCGGATCGACGAGGTGGTGGTGAAGGACGGCGCCATCGACTTCACCGACGAGAGCGTTCCCGGGCCGTTCCGTGCACCGGTGCGCGATCTCGACGTGCGGGTCACCGGGATGACGACCGAGCCGGGCAAGGAAGCCGACGTGAAGGTGCGGATGACCCTCCCGAAGGGGGCGCCGCTCACGGTGGCAGGGAAGGCCGCCCCATTGAAGGAGCCTGCCACCGCAGACGTCCACCTCGTCATCGACCGGCTCGACCTCACCGCGGCGCAGCCCTACGCCAACACCTTCCTGGGGCTGGACGTGGACCGCGGCACCCTCACCGTGGACGCGCGAGCCAAGGTCCTCCAGGGCAAGCTCGCCGCCGAGAACCGCATCCGCGTGGACCAGCTCACCTACGGCAAGGCCGTGAAGAGCGACAAGGCCACCTTCCTCCCGGTGCGCATGCTCACCGACATCCTGCGCGATCGGGAGGGCAACATCGTCCTCGACCTCCCGGTGACGGCGAGGACCGACGACCCGGAGATCGCAGGGACCATCGTGGGACAGGTGGTGAAGGACGTCCTGTTCCCGCCCGGCTCGCCCCTCCGGAGCGTGCCGTTCGACCCGTGCTCCGACGCGCTGGGCGACGGCGCCCGGGACCGGCTCCGGAAGCTCGCCGAGGCGCTGGGGGAGCGACCGGCCATGAAGATCGTCGCGCTGGGCTTCGTGGACCCGGAGAAGGACCGCGCCGCCTGCGCCGAGCGGGTGGCCGCGGAGAAGGCCTCCCGGGCCAGTCCCCCCGTGGCGCAGCCCGGGGCGCCGGCGGCCCGTCCGGCCGGG
>DAOMFN010000088.1:0-7079 GCA_035429785.1 Anaeromyxobacteraceae bacterium | reverse complement strand
ACCTTGGCGCAGCCGTAGGGGCTGCGCGGGTAGAAGGGCGTGGCCTCGTTCTGCGGCGGCGGCGAGGCGCCGAACATCTCCGAAGACGAGGCCTGGTAGATGCGCGTCCCGTCGAGCCCGGCGTCGCGGATGGCCTCGAGGAGCCGCACGCTGCCGAGGCCCGTGACCTCGCCGGTGTACTCGGGCACGTCGAAGGACACCCGCACGTGGCTCTGCGCGCCCAGGTTGTAGATCTCGTCCGGCCGGACGTGGCGCAGGATGGTGTTGAGCGACGAGGCGTCGTTGAGATCGCCGTAGTGCAGGAAGAGGCGGGTGCCGGGCAGGTGCGGGTCGCGGTAGACGTGGTCCACGCGCCCGGTGTTGAAGGACGAGGCGCGGCGCACGATGCCGTGGACCTCGTACCCCTTCTCGAGGAGCAGCTCGGCGAGGTAGCTGCCGTCCTGGCCGGTGATGCCGGTGATGAGCGCCTTCTTCACGGTCGGTTCTCCTCGTACCATTCCACGGTCTCGCGCAGCCCCTCCTCGAACCCGATGCGCGCCTTCCAGCCGAACTCGCGGAGCGCCCGCGAGGTGTCGAGCATGCGCCGGGGCTGGCCGTTGGGCTTCGAGGCGTCCCAGACGATCTCCCCCTCGAACCGGCAGGCCCGCGCCACGAGGGGCACGAGGTCGCGGATGCGGATCTCGAAGCCCGCGCCCAGGTTCACGGGGTCGCTCTTCCCGTAGCGCTCGGCGGCGGTGACGATGCCCTCGGCCGCGTCGCGGGCGTGGAGGAACTCGCGGGAGGCGGAGCCGTCGCCCCAGACGACGATGCTCCGGTCGCCGCGCTCGCGCGCCTCGACGCACTTCCGCACGAGCGCCGGGATGACGTGGCTCGTGTGGAGGTCGAAGTTGTCGCGCGGCCCGTAGAGGTTCACCGGGAAGAGCACGCAGGAGTCGAACCCGTACTGCTCCCGGTAGGCCTGCGACTGCACGAGCAGCATCTTCTTCGCGAGTCCGTAGGGGGCGTTCGTCTCCTCCGGGTACCCGTTCCAGATGTCGTCCTCCCGGAACGGGACCGGGCAGAACTTGGGGTAGGCGCAGATGGTGCCGAGCGCGACGAGCTTCCTCACGCCGGCGTGGCGCGCCGCCTCGATGAGCTGAACGCCCATCATCAGGTTGTCGTAGAAGAACTTGCCCGGGTTGTCCCGGTTGGCGCCGATGCCGCCCACGCGGGCCGCGAGGTGGAGCACGAGGGTGGGGCGGGCGTCGCGGTAGAGCCGCTCCACCGCGTCCATGCGGACGAGGTCGTAGTCGCGCGAGCGGGGGACGACGATCTGCGTCGCCCCGCGCCGGCGGAGCTCGTCGACGACGTAGGTGCCGAGGAAGCCCGCGCCGCCGGTCACGACGACCCGCTCGCCCGGCCAGTGGATGGTGGTCATCGGGTGAGGAACCTAGCAAGGGAGCCGGGATCTGCGCTAATCAATTGCCTCCATGCCCCGCGCGCTCGTCACCGGAATCGCCGGCCAGGACGGCTGGTACCTGGCCCGGCTCCTGCTCGAGAAGGGCTACGCGGTGGTGGGTTGCGGCCGCCCCGGGTCGCTGCTCGGGCCCCGCGGGGGGCCGCTCCGGGAGCTCGGCGTGAAGCTCGTGGAGATGGACCTGCTCGACCGCTACCAGACGCTGAAGGGCATCGCCGAGGTGGCGCCGGACGAGGTCTACAACATGGCCGGCCACTCCTTCGTGCCCCAGTCGTGGGAGGACCCGGCCACGGCCATCCGCATCACCTCCTGGCCGGTCATCCACCTCATGGACGCGCTGCGCGAGGTCTCGCCGAGGAGCCGCTTCTACCAGTCGTCCACCTCCGAGATCTTCGGGCGGACCACCACCTCGCCCCAGACCGAGACCACGCCCGTCGCCCCCACGAACCCCTACGCCGCCGCCAAGGTCTTCGCCCACGAGCTCGTCGGGCTCTACCGGGAGCACTACGGGCTCTTCGCCTGCTCCGGCATCCTCTACAACCACGAGTCGCCGCGGCGGCCTCCCCAGTTCGTCACCGCCAAGATCTGCCACGCCGCGAAGGCCATCCGCGCCGGCAAGCAGCGGGAGCTCTGGCTGGGCGACCTCGACGTGACCCGCGACTGGGGCTTCGCCGGCGACGCGGTGGACGCGATGTGGCGCATGCTGCAGCAGGAGCGCCCCGGGGACTTCATCATCGGCACGGGCGTCGCCCATACCGTGCGCGAGCTCTGCGACGTCGCGTTCGGGCGGGTCGGCCTCGACTACCGCGACCACGTGAAGCAGGATCCGGCGTTCATGCGCCCCGGCCAGCCCACCCACCTGCTCGCCGACCCGTCGAAGGCGCGACGCGAGCTGGGGTGGCAGGCCGCGACGAGCTTCGAGGAGCTCGTCGCCATGATGGTGGACGCTGCGCCGGTCTGACCGGCGGGGAGACGGACGTGGCGACGACGCGGAAGGGGATCATCCTCGCGGGAGGATCGGGCACGCGGCTCTACCCGGCCACGCTGTCGGTGTCGAAGCAGCTGCTCCCGGTCTACGACAAGCCGATGATCTACTACCCGATGACGGCCCTCATGCTGGCCGGCATCCGGGAGATCCTGGTCATCTCCACGCCCCAGGACACGCCCCGCTTCGAGCAGCTGCTCGGCGACGGCAGCGCCTGGGGCATGCGGCTCTCCTACACCGTGCAGCCGAGCCCGGACGGCCTCGCGCAGGCCTTCATCCTCGGGGCCGACTTCGTGCGCGGGGGGCCGTCGGCGCTCGTGCTGGGGGACAACATCTTCTACGGGCACGACCTGCACGAGCTGGTCCGCTCGGCCGACGCGCGGACGTCCGGTGCCACGGTGTTCGCCTACGCCGTCACCGATCCGGAGCGCTACGGCGTGGTCGAGTTCGACGGGAGCCGCCGGGCGGTCTCCATCGAGGAGAAGCCCGCCCGGCCCAAGTCGCGCTACGCCGTCACCGGCCTCTACTTCTACGACGAGGACGTGGTCGAGCACGCACGCCAGGTGCGACCCTCCGCGCGCGGCGAGCTGGAGATCACCGACCTGAACCGGCGCTACCTCGACGCCGGGAAGCTCCACGTCGAGATCATGGGGCGCGGCTACGCCTGGCTCGACACCGGCACCCACGAATCCCTCCTCGACGCGGGCCAGTTCATCGCCACCATCGAGAGGCGTCAGGGGCTCAAGGTGGCCTGCCCGGAGGAGGTGGCCTGGCGCCAGGGGTGGATCACCGACGACCAGCTCGCCGCCTGCGCGAGGTCGCATGGCAAGTCGACCTACGGCGCCTACCTCCGCGGGCTGCTCGAGCAGAAGGTCTTCTAGGTGAAGATCACGCCCACCCGCATCCCCGACGTGGTCATCCTGGAGCCCCGGGTGTTCGGGGACGCGCGGGGATTCTTCTTCGAGAGCTACAACGAGCGGGTGCTCTCGCAGGCGCTCGGGAGGCCCATGCGCTTCGTGCAGGACAACCACAGCCGCTCCGCGCGCGGCGTCCTGCGGGGCCTCCACTACCAGCTGCCCTTCCCGCAGGGGAAGCTCGTGCGCGTGGTGCACGGGCAGATCTTCGACGTCGCCGTGGACCTGCGGCGCGGCTCGCCGACCTTCGGGCGCTGGGAGTCGGACGTCCTCTCCGCCGAGAACAGGCGGCAACTGTGGGTCCCGGAGGGCTTCGCCCACGGGTTCCTCGTGCTGTCCGACGCGGCCGAGGTCCTCTACAAGACCACCGACGAGTACCACCCCGAGACCGAGCACTGCATCCGCTGGGACGATCCCGCCATCGGCATCGACTGGCCGCTCCAGGGTGCGACCCCGCTCGTCTCGCAGAAGGACGCCGCCGGCCGGTCCCTCGCGGAGGCGCGCGTCTTCGAGAAGGGAGACCTCGCCCGATGAACGTCCTCGTCACCGGCGGCAGCGGGTTCATCGGCTCCAACCTGGTGCGGCTCCTCCTCGCCGAGCGACCCGGCTGGCGGGTCGTGAACCTCGACAAGCTCACCTACGCGGGCAACGCCGAGAACCTCGCCGACCTGGCCGGCAACCCGCGCTACCGCTTCGTCCGCGGCGACATCTGCAACGGCGAGCTCATCGCCGACCTGTGGCGCACCGAGCGGATCGACGCGGTGATGCACCTCGCCGCCGAGAGCCACGTGGACCGGTCGATCCTCTCGCCCTCGGTCTTCATCGAGACCAACGTGCGCGGCACCCAGGTGCTCCTCGAGGCGGCCCGCGAGCTGGGCGCGAAGCGCTTCCTGCACGTCTCCACCGACGAGGTGTACGGCTCGCTCGGCCCCACCGGGCTCTTCACGGAGACGACCCCGCTCGACCCGTCGTCGCCGTACTCCGCGTCGAAGGCCGGCAGCGATCTCCTCGCGCTCGCCTACGCCCACACCTTCAAGCTGCCGGTGGTGGTGACCCGCTGCTCGAACAACTACGGTCCCTACCAGTTTCCCGAGAAGCTCATCCCGCTCATGATCGCGAACGCGCTCCGCGACCTGTCGCTTCCCGTGTACGGCGACGGCATGAACGTGCGCGACTGGATCCACGTGGAGGACCACTGCCGTGGCCTCCTCGCCGCGCTCGAGCACGGCGAGCCCGGGCAGGTCTACAACTTCGGCGCCTCCTCCGAGCGGCACAACATCGACATCGTGAGGCAGGTCCTCGCTCTCCTCGGCAAGCCCGAGTCGCTCATCCAGTACGTGAAGGACCGGCCCGGCCACGACCGGCGCTACGCCATCGACTCGTCGAAGGCGAAGACCCGGCTGGGCTGGGCGCCGCTGCACCGCTTCGAGGAGGCGCTCGGGGCGACCGTGCGCTGGTACGTGGAGCACCGGTCCTGGTGGGAGCGGATCCTCACCGGCGAGTACCTCCGGTACTACGAGAAGCAGTACGGAGGGCGCTAGTGCGCGTCGCCGTCACCGGGGCGAACGGCCTCCTCGGCGGGGCCGCCGTGGCCGCGCTGACGGGCGCCGGAGGTTCGCCTGCCGTCGGCCACGAGGTGCTCGCGCTCGGCCGCGGCCCGTGCCGCCTGCCTCCCGGGCCCTACCGCTGGGCGGACGTGGACCTCGCCGACGGCCATTCCGTGGAGGCTGCGCTGCTCGACTTCCGCGCCGAGCGGGTCCTCCACGCCGGGGCGATGACCGACGTGGACGGCTGCGAGCGGGATCCGGTGGCGGCGTGGAGCGCGAACGTGGGTGGCACGGAGCAGGTGGCCCGCGCCTGCAGGGCGCTCGGCGCGCGTCTCGTCGCCGTGAGCACCGACTACGTCTTCGACGGCGCCGCCGGGCCGTACGGCGAGGACGACGTGCCCAACCCCCAGGGCGTCTACGCCCGGTCGAAGCTCGCCGGCGAGTGGGCGGCCCTCTCCATCGCCACCGACCGCGCCGTGGCCCGGGTGGCGGTGGTCTACAGCGGGCGCGCCGGCGCGAAGAGCACCTTCGCCACCCAGGTGGTGGAGAAGCTCTCCCGCGGCGAGCCGGTGAAGGCCTTCTCCGACCAGTTCGTGTCCACCACCCTCGCCGAGAACGGCGCCGACATGTGCCTGGAGCTGCTCCTCGACTCCGGGTACCAGGGCGTCCTCCACGCGTCGGGCGACGGCGTCGTCGACCGGGTGACCTTCGCCCACAAGGTGGCCGCGCTCTTCGGCCTCCGCGGCGAGATCGTCCCGGTGAAGACCGCCGACGTGAAGCTGCCCGCCCCCAGGCCGCTCCGGGGAGGGCTCCGGGTGGACCGGGCGAGGGCCATGCTCCGGCACGAGCCCCTCGACATCGACTCTTCCCTGGCCCGGTTCCAGGAGGCGTGGACGGGACGCCCCCCGCGCTGACGTGCTAGAAAAGCCCTGATGCGACGCACCCCTTCACCGCTCCGGCGGGCGCTGGCCCTGTTCCTCGCCTGCCAGCCCGTCCTCTGGATGAGCAACGTCGCCTACGCCCAGGTGCTGAACCAGGGGTACGAGATGCAGCGGCAGGACCCGCGCAGCCTGGACGGGCAGGCGCAGGTCCCGGGGCAGCAGCTCACGCCGCAGCAGCTCCAGCAGCTGCAGCAGCTGCAGCAGGGCGGGCAGGGGGCGTTCGGGAGCTTCCCGCAGCCCGGGACCGGCTCGCAGCCGGGAGCCGCTCCGGGGTTCGGGGGTGGCCCCCAGCCGGCCTTCCCCTCGGCCCAGGAGTCCGACGCGCTCCGGCTCGAGCAGCCCCGGATCCCGGCGTCCTCGCCCGTGGCCATCCCGGTGGACGAGCCCGTCGACCCGGCGCGCTACGTGCTCGGCCCCAACGACGTGCTCGAGCTCCGCTTCTACGGCGTGGAGAACTTCAAGGTCCGCGTGACGGTGGACCTCGAGGGGATGGGATTCGTCCCCCGCATCGGCTACGTCGCGCTCCAGGGGAAGACCCTCGCCGAGGCCCAGGCCCTCCTCCGGGAGAAGGTGGCGAGGTACTTCCCCAAGCTCGGCTTCGGCGTGACGCTCGCCGAGCCCCGCACCTTCCTCGTGCAGGTGGTGGACGACGTGGCGCGCCCCGGCTCCTACCCGGCGCGGGCCATCGAGCGCGTGGCCACCCTCATCCAGCGCGCCGGCGGGTTCGGGCCCAACGCCTCGCGCCGCCGCATCGAGGTGAAGCGGCGGGACGGCACGGTGATCGTCGCCGACCTGCTGCTCTACTCGATCACCGGCGACGTGAAGCACAACCCGTACGTGCTCGACGGAGACGCCATCCGGGTCCCGTTCCAGTCGCTCGTGGCCACCATCTCCGGAGCGGTCAACCGGCCCGGGCGCTACGAGCTCGTGGGCACCGGCGACCTCGCCGAGCTCGTGGAGGTGGCGGGAGGGCTCTCGCCCGGGTTCACCTCCGGTCTCCCGGTGCAGGTCGTCCGCCGGGCGCCGGACGAGCGGCTCCTGCGCCTCTCCTTCGACTTCGCCCCCGGTGGAAAGCTCCCGGACGTTCCCGTGTCGCGGGAGGACTCGGTGTGGATCCCGAGCTTCCTCGAGCTGCAGCAGTCGGTGACCATCACCGGGGCGCTGGCGGGCGTGGCCCCGACCGCGGCGACCGCCGGAACCACCGGTGCGCTGAACGCCGCCGGCACGGCCGGGGGC
>DAOMFN010000087.1:1827-7092 GCA_035429785.1 Anaeromyxobacteraceae bacterium | reverse complement strand
CCGCCGTAGCGGGCGCGGAAGCGGAGGATGTCGAGCGTGGCGTCGATCACAGGTCGTGCCCGCAGTAGGAGAGGTTGAAGCTCTTGTTGCAGAGGGGGAAGTCGGAGATCTGCTCGCCGCGGAGCGCCATCGCGAGCCCCATCCAGTTGTGGAAGGACGGGTCGACGAGCTTGTAGCGGAGGAACCGACCGTCCGGCCCGGTCTCCACCACGTGGCAGAGCTCCCCGCGCCAGCCCTCGGTGAGCGAGACCACGAGCTTGCCCGGGGCCGGGGGCGGGCAGTCGGCCCGCGCCGGACCGCCCGGGAGCGACCGGAGCTGCCGGACCACGAACTCGGCGCTGCGCTCGGCCTCGAGCCGCCGCACCCAGGCGCGGGCGAAGACGTCGCCCGTCTCGCCGGTGATGGTGGGCACGTGCAGGAACCGGAAGGCGCCGGTGGCGTGGTCGCGCCGCACGTCGCGGGAGACGCCGCAGGCCCGGGCGGCCGGGCCGACGAGCCCCAGCTCGGTGCAGGTGGCCCGCGAGACCACGCCGGTCCCGTCGAAGCGGTTCCGCACCGACGCGGACTCGAAGAGGATCCGGGTCGCGCCCTCGACCTGCTCCCAGGCGCGATCGACCTTGTCGGCGAGCCGTTCGGCCTCGCCGCGGTCGAGGTCGAAGCGGACGCCGCCGGGCACGACGAGGCCGCGCCCGAAGCGGTTGCCGCAGATCTCGGCGAGCGCGTTCAGGAACTCGGCCCGGAGCGCCCCGCACCAGCTGGCGGTGGGCAGGAACCCCACGTCGCCGGCGAGCATGCCGAGATCGCCCACGTGGTTCGCGAGCCGCTCCAGCTCCAGCGCCACGCCGCGCAGCACCGAGCCGCGCGCCGGGATCTGGAAACCGGCCAGCGCCTCGACGGCGTTCGCGTGGGCGATGGCGTTCCCCACCGCGGTGTCGCCGGCCACCGACTCGACGAGCGCGACGGTGCGCCGGTCGGGCCCCCCGGCGAGCATGGGCTCGACCCCGCGGTGCTGCCAGCCGAGCACGATCTCGAGCGTGAAGACGTGCTCGCCGTGGCACTGGAAGCGGAAGTGGCCGGGCTCGATGACGCCGGCGTGCACCGGCCCCACCGCGACCTCGTGCACCTCCTCCCCCTCCACCCGGAAGAACGGGTAGTCGCCGGGGATGATGGCCGGCTTCGCGGCCCGGCCCCAGGGATCGATCCCCGGGACGAGCGGCGGCTCGAAGCGAAGAGGCTTCAGCCAGGGGTGTCCCTCCGGGCGCACGCCGAACTGCTCGAAGAGCTCCCGCTCGAAGGCCTGCACCGAGGGGCACTCGGCGGCGAGCGAGGGCCACGACGCCCCGACGCGGGTGGCGAGCAGGCCGAGCCGCCCCTGGGCGTCGTCGGCGAGGACCGCGGTGACCCGGGTGCGGTCCCCGTCGGCGCGGCCGGAGAGGGACGAGACCCGCCCGCCGGCGGCGACCGAGTCGGCCACGATCTGCTGGAAGGCCTCCACCGGAAGGACCGGCACGTCGGCCCCGTCGACCGCCTCTGCGTTCCAGGCCGGGAGCACGCGGGTGGTCATGTCAGGTCCCCGTGACGAGCCGCGCCGCGGCGGAGAAGATCGAGAGGAGCGGGCGGGGGAGCCACAGCCCCAGCGCCAGCACCACGAGCAGGAGGACGAGCGGGGGGCCGGCGGTGAGCCAGCCGTCCCTGAAGCCGGGGCGCCCCGGGGCCCCCTCGTCGCTGCCCTGCACGACGGAGAGGACGGTCGCGCCCATGCCGATGAAGATCACGGCGAGGAAGAGCAGGAAGAGCCCGGCCACGAGGTAGCGCCCGCCGGAGACGGCGCCGTTCAGGATCATGAACTCGCTCCAGAACGGGCTGAAGGGGGGCGTGCCGGTGACCGCCAGGAAGCCGGCCAGGAAGAGGGGGCCCGACACGGGGAGCCGCCGGGCCGCCCCGCGCACCTCGTCGGTGCGCTTCGACCCGTACGCGCGGTGGATGTTGCCGGCGGCGAGGAAGAGGACGCCCTTCGAGAGGCCGTTGTTCACGACGTGGTAGAAGGCGCCGGTCACGGCCGACCCGCCCAGACCCAGCGCCACCGCCAGGATGCCCATGTGCTCCACGCTGGAGTACGCGAGCATGCGCTTGAAGTCGCGCTGGCCGGCCATGAAGACCGCCGCGAGCGCCATGGAGAGGAGCCCGAGCGCCATCAGCGCGTCGGCGGCGAAGGCCCCCTCGCCGGCGGCGCTCGTGACCTGGAAGACCCGCACCACCGACAGGAAGGCGAAGTTCGTGATCCCGCCGGCGAGCAGCGCGCCGAGGAGCCCGGGGGCCTCGCCGTAGGCGTCCGGCTTCCAGGAGTGGAGCGGGGCGAGCCCCATCTTCGTCCCGTAGCCCACGAGCAGGAAGACGAAGGCGGCCCGCACCCAGGGGCGGGAGAGGTGGCCGCCGTCGCGCACGAGGTCGGCGAGGAGGAGCGACTTCGGCCCGCCGGGCCCGGCGCCGGACAGCGCGAGGAAGAAGGTGCCGAGGAGCGCGAGCGCGATCCCGAGCGAGGAGACGAGCAGGTACTTCCAGGCCGCCTCCAGCGAGCGGGCGTTGTGGTTGAAGTAGATGAGCGGGGCGGTGGCGAGCGTCGTGATCTCGATGGCCACCCAGAGGACGCCGAGGTGCTGGGCCATGCCCACGGTCGTCATCGCCGAGAGCAGGATGAGCAGCCCGCCCACGAAGACCCGGTTGTCCCGGTCGTCGCGGGCGCGCAGGTAGCCCTGGGCGTAGATGGCGCTGGCGAGGAACAGGGCGGAGGAGGTGGAGAGCACCACCGTCCCGGCGGCGTCGAGGTCGAGGTAGCCGGAGAGCACCGGGCCGTCCGGAGACACCCAGAGCGAGATCATCCCGGCCGCGTGGACCACGGCGCCGGCGAGCAGCAGCCAGGGGCGGGTCCGGCCGTCCGGCCAGGCGAAGGCCACCGCGGCGAGGACCAGGGGGGCGAGGATGACGAGGAGGACCATCGCGGCCTAGTCCCGGAGCGACGACAGGGCGTCGGTGTCGAGGGAGGCGAACTCCCGGTTGATCTGGAACATCACGATCCCCATCACGAAGACCGCGGCGAGCAGGTCGAGGAGCACGCCGGCCTCCACCATCACCGGCATGAACTCGGTGAGCAGCAGGCCGAAGACGAAGACCCCGTTCTCGAGCACGAGGAAGCCGAGCACCTGGGTGACGGCCTTGCGCCGGCTGACGACGAGGAGGAGCCCGGTCCAGACCGTCGCGAGCGCGGTGGGCACGAGGAAGGGGTGCATCTCGTTCGTCGGCAGCGGGAGCCCGCGGGAGAAGGCGAAGGAGAGCACCACCCCCACGCCGCCCAGGATCATGGACGGGACGTAGCCCACGAGCGGCTCCATCTCCCGCCGGATGGCCATCTCGCGGATGGCCCGGAACATGAGCCAGGGGATGAGCACCGCCTTGATGAGGAAGGCCCCCCCCGCCACCACGAGCACGTGGCGGAGCGAGTGGCCGGAGGAGGTGAGGAGGAGGGCGAGCACGGAGAGCATGGCCCCCTGCAGGGCCACCGCGCGGATCGCCGCCCCGAGCCGGCTGGACGCGAGGAGGAAGAGGTCCAGCACCACCACCAGGATGAAGGCCATGTCGGTCCAGGCGCCCATGTTCACCTCAGGAGGAGGACCAGCGCGAAGACGGAGAGCACCGAGGCGCCCACCAGCATCTGGGGCACGCGGGTGAGGCGGAGCCGCGCCATCACCGACTCGACGATCCCGACCAGGATGGCGAAGCCCAGGAGCTCGAGGACGAAGGCCGCCTCGGCGGCCCAGATGCCGCCCACCGACACGTCGGCGAGCAGGCGGACGAGGAGGGCGCCGAAGAGGAAGAGCTTCACCGAGGCGCCGTAGAGGATGAAGGCCAGGTCCGGGCCGGAGTGGTCGAGCACCATGACCTCGTGGATCATCGTCAGCTCGAGGTGGGTGTTCGGGTCGTCCACCGGGATGCGGGAGTTCTCGGCCAGCGCGACCACGAAGAGGGCGATGGCGGAGAGGAGCAGCGCCGGGGCCGCGGCGCGCCAGGCCGGGGCCAGCGCGGGTCCGAGCATGCCGGAAAGGGAGAGGGAGCCGGTGGCCCGGGCCATGACCACGAGCACCAGGAAGAGCGCGGGCTCGGCCATGCTCGAGAAGGAGACCTCGCGGGCCGCCCCCATGCCCTCGAAGGAGGAGCCGGTGTCGAGGGCGGCGAGCGCGGTCGCGAAGCGGGCCAGCGCGAGCAGGTAGGCGAAGAGGACGAAGTCGCCGGGGAAGGCGAGGAGCGCCGGCTGCCCGGCGACCGGGAGCATCGTCCCGGCGGTGAGCACGGCGGCGAGCCCCACCACCGGGCCGGCCCGGAAGACCCAGGTCGTGGTGCGGCTGTAGACCGCTCCCTTGCGGAGCAGCTTCCAGAGGTCGGAGTAGAGCTGGAGGACGGGCGGCCCCTTCCGCCCGGCGAAGAGGGACTTCACGCGGTTCGTCACCCCGAGGAGGAGCGGGGGGAGGAGGAGCAGGAGGCCGATCTGGAAGAACGCGCGCAGGACCATGTTCACCCCCGGACGGCTCGCCAGGCGAGCATCGCCACGAGCGTGGCGAGCACGAGCAGGGCCTGCAGGTGGAGCCTCCCGGCGATGAGGCCGCGCACGCGGGAGGTCGCCGCCGCGTAGTCGCGGACGGCGGGGAGGAGGGCGAGGTCGAGCACCGCCTCGCGGGGCTCGGTGGAGAAGCGCGCTCCCTTCGGGAAGGGGCCGCGCGGCGGGGCGAGGCGGATGCGGGGGAAGAGCACCCAGCCGAAGCCGCGCACCAGGATCTGGGCGAAGGAGCTGCCGGTGTAGGCCATCCGGGGCGTCGGGAAGGCGTAGCCGCAGCCCCAGGTCATTGCAGCGACGCCGCCGCCCAGGCGGCGTCGCAGGAACCACAGCGCAGCCACCGTTCCGACGAGCACGACGGCGCCGCCCGCGACCACCCCCATGGTCCTTCCCGCCTCCTCCGCCGCGGGCAGGAGCGCCTGGAGCGGCAACCCCGACCACGCGGCCGCCCCCCGCGCCAGCGCGGGCAGGAGCGCCCAGGCGGAGAGGCCGATGGCCACGCAGGCGACGGCGAGCGCCGCCATCGGCGTCCGCATGGCGGCCGGCGCCTCGTGGGCTCCCTCCGCCTCGGCGCTGCGGGCGTTCCCCAGGAACACCGTCCCCTGCACCTTCACGAAGCAGGCCGCGCGCGAGATGCGCAACCGTATCCGCCGCGAGCT
>DAOMFN010000087.1:0-1817 GCA_035429785.1 Anaeromyxobacteraceae bacterium | reverse complement strand
GGGCGAGGGCCGGGACCACCAGCACCGCGAAGGCGGCCCGGTCGCCGTTCGGCAGGCCGAGCGCCGCGAGCCCGCCGCGGGCCACCAGGAACTCGGACGCGAAGCCGTTCAGCGGCGGGAGCCCGCTGATGGCCGCCGCGCCGACCAGGAAGAGCGCGGAGGTCGCGGGCATGGCGCGGCCGAGCCCCCCGAGCCGCTCGAGGTCGCGGGTCCCGGTGGCGTGCTGCACCGAGCCCGCCCCGAGGAAGAGGAGCGACTTGAAGAGCGCGTGGTTCACCACGTGGAGGGCGGCGCCCGCGAACCCGAGCAGGACGAGCGCCGGCTCCCCGCGGGCGCGACCCAGGACCGCGAGCCCCACGCCCATCGTGATGATCCCGATGTTCTCCACGGAGTGGTAGGCGAGGAGCCGCTTGAGGTCGTGCTGCGCGAGGGCCAGCGCCACGCCCAGGACGCCGGAGGCCGCGCCGAGCACGAGGAGCACCGCGCCCCAGGACGCCGGCGGGGCCTCGAAGAGGCCGGCCGCCCGCAGGAGCCCGTAGATCCCGGTCTTGAGGAGCACCCCGGACATCACCGCCGACACGTGGCTGGGCGCCGCGGCGTGGGCCCCGGGAAGCCAGAAGTGGAGCGGGACGAGGCCGGCCTTGAGCCCGAAGCCCACGAGCGCGAGCAGCGCCAGGGCTCCAGCTCCCGATCCGGCGACGGGGATGGGGGCCCAGGCCGGCGCGTCGAAGCCGCCCCGGATCCCGGCGCTCGCCGAGAAGAAGGCGAAGAGGGCGAACGTGCCGACGTGGGCGGCGGCGAGGTACACCCAGGAGGCCCGCTGGGCGTCCTTCCGGTCGGCCTCGGCGCGGACGAGGAAGAACCCGGCGAGGGCCATGACCTCCCAGGCGAAGAGGAAGAGGAGCGCGTCGTCGGCGAGGAGCACCGCCGCCATGGAGCCCGTGACGACGCCGTACCAGAGCTGCAGCCGGACGGCCTGCGCCCCGTGGCGCTCCTGGGGCCAGTAGGCGAGGCCGTAGATCGCGCCCAGCGCGGGGACGCACAGGACCGGGACGAGGAAGAGCGCGGACAGGGCGTCGAGCCGGACGGCGAGCGCGGCGTTGGGCTCCGACCAGGCGCGGCGCAGCACCGCGGCGGGGGCTCCCGAGAGCACCGGGAGCGACGCCGCGAGCCCCAGGACGGCGGCGAGGCAGAGCAGGGCGGCCGACAGGCGCTGCCCGATCCGGGGCCGGTCGCGCAGCGCCAGCCCCGGAAGGCCGCTCCCCGTCGCCAGCAGGACGGACAGGACGGCGAGCGCACCGGTCACGGCAGCCGCTCCCGCAGGGCGAGCGCCGCGAGCAGCGCCACGAGGGTGAGGAGCGTGTAGAGGAGCTGGAGGTTGAGCCGGCCCGCCTGGAACCGGCGCAGCCGGCTCATCCGGTCCCCGGCCACCCGGAAGAGCGGGTCGAAGAGCCGGTTGCGGGCCGGGTCCTGCGACTCGGTTCGGAACGCACCCTTGCCGGGGAAGGCGCCGCGCGGAGGCTGGAGGTGGGCGCGGGGGCGCAGGGCGCGCGGGACGAGCGACGAGAGGAAGAGCTGCGCGTAGGAGGAGGCGGTGTACTCCATCCGCGGCGTGGGCGCGGAGAACCCGCAGCCCCACGTATCCGCGTCGCCGCCTGCAGCGGAGCCGGCGCTTCCCAGGCGGCTCCGCAATGCGTACAGCCCGCCCACCACGGCGAGCAGGACCACGAAGACCACCCTCGGCGCCGCCGCCAGATCGGACGCGCTTCCCAGCACTCTCCCCGCTTCCCCCATCCCCATCTGCGCCGCAACCGGGG
>DAOMFN010000086.1:4038-7103 GCA_035429785.1 Anaeromyxobacteraceae bacterium | reverse complement strand
CGGGTCTCGGTGGAGATGGTGGCCTGGCCGCTCATGCCGGGCAGCGCGCCCGGCACCTTCGCGGTGAGCGCGATGCGGACCGGGAAGGTGGTGACCTCGGCCTCGGTGCCGGCGTTCTTCACGGTGGCGTTCTTGGCGATCTCGACGACCTGGGCGGGGAACTTCCGGTCGGGGAAGGCGTCGATCTCGATCTCCGCCGGGTCGCCCTCGTGCAGGTGGACCACCTCGTGCTCGCCGACCTCGACCTTCATCTCCATGCTGGAGAGGGTGGCGATGATGACGATGGGGTCCTCGTTGAAGTCGGAGCCGCGCACCCGCTCGCCCACCTGCTTGAGGCGGGAGGTGAGGATGCCGTCGATGGGGGCGGTGAGGGTGGTGAAGGAGAGGAGGTAGCGGGCCTCGTTCAGGCTGGCGGTGGCGCTGCGCACCCGGTCCTTGGCGGCCTGGACGCGGGCCGCGGCCCCGTCCCGCTCGGCGACGATCTTCTCGAGCTCGGCGGCGCTGGCGCTGTCGGCCTTCACGAGCCGCTCCACGCGCTTCACGTCGGCTTCGAGCCGGGCGAGGTTCACCTCCTCGGTGGCGAGCTCGGACCGGGCGCTCTGCTCCATCGCCTCGCGCTGGTGGAGCTGGGCCTCGTAGCGGCGCGAGTCGATGCGGCCGATGTACTGCCCCTTCTTGATGACGTCGCCCTCGCGCACCGGCAGGTCGAGCAGGTCGCCGGAGAGGTTGGAGGACAGCTTCACCTGGGTGGCGGCCTGGAGCTTCCCGGCGGCGGCGACCTTGCGGGTGATGGGGCCCTTCCGGACGGTCGAGGTCTGCACGGTGACCGGCGGGTCCTTCTTGGGGGCGAGCGACGCCGCCACGATTCCGACGACCGCCAGCACGAAGACGGCGGCGATGATGCGCTTGGTCCAGGACATGGGGACTCGTTCCTTTCGGCTACAGCGCGCCGCCCACGGCGCGGTTCAGGTCGGCGCGGGCGATGATGGCGTCGATGCGGGTGGTGAGCAGGGTGAGCTCGGCCCGGGTGAGCGCGAGGAGGGCGTCGCGGATCTCCACCTGGGTGGCGACGCCGGCCTCGAAGCGGGTCCGGGCGAGCCGGAGGCTCTCCTGCGCGGACTTGAGGTTCTCCTCGGCGAGCACCGCCGACGCGGACAGCGTCCGGTAGCCGGCGGTGGCGCGGGCGATCTCGCTCGTCACCTGGAGGAGGTTGCCCTCCGACTGGAGGCGCACCTTCTCCTCGGTGAGGTTGGCGCGCTCGACGGCGGCGCTCGTGGCCCGGCCCTCGAACAGGTTCCAGTTCACGGCGACGCCGAAGGTGGCCACGAACTGGCCGGTCGGGTCTCCGTAGACCCCCTGCGGCCCGGCGAGGTACGGCCCCTGCCGGTTGTAGTTGGCCGAGGCCGAGACGTTGGGCCAGTAGCCGGCCTGGGCCACCGTCACGTCCTCCTGGGCGGCGCGGATGCGCTGGGCGTCGGCCGCGAGCAGCGGACGCTTGCGCTTCGCGAGATCCACGAGGGACTCCTGCGGCGGCGGTTCCTGGAAGGTGGTGGTGTCGAGCGCGGCGGGCGGGATGACGCCGAGGTCCGGGTCGGCGCTCCGTCCCAGGGCGACGGCCAGCGCCACCCGGGCGTCCGAGACGCGCGACAGCTGCTGCTCGGCCGCGATCCGGTCGTTGCCGAGCGTGACCCGGGCGGCGTAGGTGTCGCTGCGGGGCGCGCGGCCGGCCTCGTAGAGCGCGTCGGTGCGGCGCACCAGCTCCTCGCTGCGCTTCACCGCCTCCTGGAGCACCTTCAGGCTGCGCTCGGCCCGCACCACGTCGTAGAAGCGCTGGGTGACCTGGAAGGCCACGGTGAGCGAGGCCTCGTCGTAGCTCTTGTCGGCGGCCCGGAGCAGCGCCTTGGCCCGGGCGATGGTGGCCCAGTTCCGCATGCCGTCGAAGAGCGGGACCTTGAGCGCGAGCCCGAGCGCGTAGTTCTCCAGGTAGTAGCCCGGGACCTCCTGGAGGGAGAGCTCGTAGTTGACGGCGAACGAGCCGTCCGGGTTCTGGGTGATGCTCTTGATGGTGGAGATGTTCTGGGTGCTGGCGGCCGTGTAGATGCCCCCGAAGGAGGCGGAGAGGTCGAGGCGCGGCAGTACGCCGGCGTAGCTGCCGTACTCGTCGGCGCCGGCGATGGCCCGGTCGGTGCCCGCGATCTTGAGGTCCACGTTGGCCTTCGCGGCCGTGGCCAGCGCCTCGTCGAGCGTGATGGGCGACGTGGCGGTCGCGGCGGCGAGGGCGATCAGGAGGAGGGAGGCGTGCATGTCTACCTCGCGGCGAGGGCGGGGAGGGCCACGCGGAAGACCGCCACGTAGGACAGCCAGAGCAGGCCCGTGGTGACGAGGGCGCGACGCCGCGACACGTGCGCGACGCCGGCCATGCCCGCGGCCACGATCCACACGGCCCAGAGGGAGAAGAGGTCCACCGCGCCCAGGAACGACGGCAGCGGCCCCTGCACGCCCGCCGGGACGAGCGCGCCGAGGTTGGAAGGGAGGAGTCCGGCGAGCTGGTCGGGGAGGATGCGCCCCCGCACGAGCAGCGCCGGCACCGTGAGGACGGCCTCGATGGCCCCGGGCAGGAGCGCCCAGCAGGCCACGGTGAAGGTCTGGGCGAAGCCGGGCGTGCCGCCCGCCACCTTGAACCCCAGCCAGATGCCGAGGGCGGCGAGCAGCGCCGAGACGGCCGTGCCGAAGGCCGCGCCGGAGTAGGTCGCGAGCGCCGCCACCTTGCGGGCCTGCTCGAGCTTCACCTCCCGGTCGTGGGGCGTCATCTGCGCCGCGTCCCCGCCCCGGTCGAGCGCGTCGGCGGCGGCCTTCTCGAAGTCGATCCGCGGCACCGCCACGATGGCGAAGAGGAGCGCGGCCGCCGTGGCGAGGAGCAGCGGGACGAGCCACTGCCGCTGCTCCGCGGCGCGGGGCAGCTGGGTGGTCGGGTGGAACAGGGGAGACTGCGCGAGGCTGTCGGCGGACATTGGGCTCCCGGAGCGGACCGACGCCCCAACGAAGCAGGCCGGACCTTATTTCAC
>DAOMFN010000086.1:0-3938 GCA_035429785.1 Anaeromyxobacteraceae bacterium | reverse complement strand
TGGGAGAGCTCGAGCCTCCGCCCGAGCACCTTCCGGAAGAGGGGCCCCTCCCGCCCGGCGTCCCAGATCTCGAGGTCGATGGGCTGGCGCGACCGCAGCTCGAGCCGCACCGCGCCCCGCTCCAGCCGCGCCCGCGCCGAGCGGACGAGCTGGTGGTGGCTGCGGTCGCAGGAGTCGGCGAGGCGGAGCAGCGTGGCGAGCTTCCGGACCGTCCGGAACTCGGAGGCGGGCAGGGGAGCCAGGTCGGGGCGGTCCCGGTCGGGCGGGCTGCGCCGGTGGTACCGGGCCACGAGGGCGACGAGCTGCCGCTCCCGGTCGGAGAAGCCCGGGATGTCGCCGTTCGCGACGAGGTAGTAGGTGTGCTTGTGGTGGCGGGCGTAGGAGACGGCGCTCCCCACGTCGTGGAGCAACGCCGCCGCCTCCAGGATCGGGCGCGCGGCCGCGGGGAGGCCGTGGAGCGGGGCCAGGTCGTCGAAGAGGGCGAGGGCCATCCGGGCCACCTGGTCGGCGTGCTCCTCGTCGAAGGCGAAGCGACGGCCGAGCGCCCGGGCCGCCTCCCCGGTGCTCGCGTCCGGGGTCGCGCCCCCCTCCCGCTCGAGCATGTCGACGAGCAGCCCCTGCCGGAGCCCGGTCTCGACCGCGGTCACGCTCTCCAGCCCCAGCCGCTCCACGAGGGCCTCGAGCACCACCGCCCCGGCCACGACGATCTCCCCGCGCCGTGCGTCGAAGATGCGGCGCCGCTCGTCGAGCCCCATCGCCGCGAGCTGCTCCACGGCGCGCCGGATCCGCTTGCGGGTGGCCACCCGGCGGCCGCCCTCGGCGGCGAAGGCCACGAGCGTCCCGATGGTGCCCGAGCTGCCGAGCGCCCGGCGCGGGTGGGCGAAGCGGGGCAGCGACCGCTGGAAGGCCTCGGCGGCGAAGGTGCGCATGAGCGCGAGCCGCCTGCGCGGGACCTTCCCGGTGGAGTCGAAGGTCTCGGTGAGCCGCACCGAGCCGATGGCCACGCTGAAGAGGGCGGTGGGGTGATCGCCGACGGCCACCGCGATCTCGGTGGAGCCGCCGCCGATGTCCACGACGAGGTTCCGGGCCCGCGGCGGCTGGCCCCGGAGCACGCCGAGCGCGATGAGCCGGGCCTCCTCCTTGCCGGAGATGACCTCGAGCTCGAGCCCGGTGGCGGCGCGCACCCGCGCCACGACCTCGGGCCCGTTCTTCGCCTCCCGGATGGCGCTCGTGGCCACGGCCCGGACCGCGGCGCGGTGGCGGCGGGCCAGGGCGGCGTAGCGCCGCAGCGTGGAGAGGAGCCGCTGCTCGACCTCGCGCGGGATGCGCCCGGTCTTGAAGACCCCCTCGCCCGGCCGCACCGGGTCGCGCTCCGAGTGGACGAGGTCGAAGGACCCGTCGGGCAGGGGCCGGGCGAGCTCGAGCCGGACGGCGTTGGTCCCGACGTCGATGGCGGCGAGGATCCGGCCGGAGGGGACGCTCTTCGACGTGGGCATCGCCCTGCAGGCTATCGCGGCCCGGGCCTTCGCGCTCGCCGCCCGGAAGGGTCCGCCGGTCCGGGTGGCCGGCTGGCACCGCCCGGGCTAGAAACGGGTACCCATGCGCCTCCCCCTCGCCGTCGCCGTCTGGACGCTCCTCTCGAGCTTCCCCCAGGGAAAGCTCTACCGGCAGGAGCGGCCGGACTCCGACGTGGTGGCCCTGCGGGCCGAGGGGCGCATCCAGGCCCCGGCCTGGGCGGTGCGCGACGTGCTCCGCAGCGCCTTCGAGAACGAGCGCATCTCCCCGTACCTGGTCAGGCGCAAGGTCCTGCGGGCCGAGGCGTGTCGGGACGGGGCGAAGGACCTCCCCGGCTGCCGGCGCATCTGGGTCTACGAGCGCTACGAGCCGCCGCTCCTCACCGCCCGCGACTACGTGTTCCGGATGGACGTGGCGGCCGACGACATCGACGACGGCGGCGACTTCGAGCTCCGCTGGCAGCTCGACGAGGAGCACGGGAAGCCGCCGGAGGACGGCGCCATCCACATGCGCCGCAACACCGGTGCCTGGGAGATCTCGCCGGCCGGGGCGGCCGAGACCCGCTTCACCTACCGGATCGACATCGACCCCGGGGGCAGCGTGGCCGCCTGGATCGTGAACGCCGCCAACAAGTCGCAGGTGCCCTCGGTGATCGCCGCGGTCGAGGACGAGGCCCGCAAGCGGGCCCTCACTCGAACTCGTAGCGCAGCCCCACGGTGACCACCGGCCCGACGGTCTGCGTGCCGTGGAGCGCCGTGGCGACGGGAAGCTGGGCCTTCGCGAGGAACCAGCCGCCGGGGAAGACGCGGGCGTAGACCGCCGGGACGGCCGTGAGGACGAAGCCGCCGGTGTTCTCCACCGCCACGCCGTCCTCCGCGTCGGAAGCGGCCACGCGGCCGTCGATCCCGAGCGCCACCGCCAGCCAGTCGGCCGCCTGGTACTGCCCCGTCGCGGTCCAGAGGAGCGCCTCGCCGAACCGGTAGCCGTAGGCGTTCCGGGTGCGGTAGAGCCCCCAGACGCCGGCGTAGGCGCTCCAGGCGTCCCCCTGGAACCGGTAGAAGAGCCCCAGGTTCGGCCCCCAGCCGCCCGTCCCGATCTGGCCGTGCTGGTCGATGCGGACCCCTTCCGCGTCCACGGCCGAGTCGTTCCCCGTCGGGGCGGACGTCGAGGCCGAGAGCGACAGCGTCTGGCGGGTGCGCGCGCCGACGTCGAGGTCCTCCCAGAAGAACCAGCGCAGCCCGAACTGGAGGTCCCCGAACCCGTTCAGGTTGGACGAGGGCATCGCCGTCCCGTCCGGCATCCGCATCGTCATCTCCTTCCAGACCCACGGCAGGGTGACGACGAGGTTCAGGTTCGTCACCGGCGTGTAGGACGCCGTGAGCAGCAGCGACCACTGGTTCAGCTCGTCGAGGGTGCCGGGCTCCTCCCCGCCGGCGGTCATCGAGAGCCACTGGCCGTCGAGCTCCAGGCCGAACTGCCCGGCGGGGCCGGCCACCTGCCCCACGGCCACGAGCGGGTCGCCGCACGCGCACACGGAGCAGGCGCGGGACGGGGCGGGGACGAGCACGGCGGCGAGCGCCGCCGCCGCAGGTGCGAGGCGGGACAGGCGGGCGAGGTGGCGACTCCGGGCGATGCGGTCCATGCGGGCTCCTCCAGGGGACCGCCGGGTGACACCCGGCGAGCCGTCCAGCCGACGCGACATCTTGCCGCACCCGGGGGCCGTTCCACAGGGCACCCGCCCGCGGGTCCCGGGGGCGATCCCGGGGTGGGCCGCGGCCGGAGGACGATGTAGATTCCCGCCATGAATCCGAAGATCTCCCGGATCCTCGCGATCGCCGCGCTGGCCTTCGCGGCCGGCTGCGACACGACCCCGGCCGGGCCCGCCGTGACGGTCGCGGTGAGCCCCGCGACGGCGGACGTGGCCCCGAGCCGCAGCCTCCAGTTCACCGCCTCCGTGACCGGCGTCGGCAACCAGGGCGTCGTCTGGTCGGTGCAGGAGCCCTCCGGCGGGACCATCACCACCGGCGGCCTCTACACCGCCCCGCCCGTTCCCGGGACGTACCACGTCGTCGCGGCGAGCGTCGTCGACCGCACCCGGACCGGGGTCGCCACCGTGAACGTCGCCGCCGGAGGCACGGTGGCCGTCAGCCCGTCCACCGTGGGAGTCCCGGCGGGACAGACCCAGCAGTTCAGCGCGACCATCGGCGGCTCGCCGACCGTGGCGGTGACCTGGTCGGTCCTCGAGGCGGGGGGCGGGACGATCACCGCCGGAGGGCTCTACACGGCGCCCGCGGTGCCCGGCACCTACCACGTGGTGGCCGCGAGCACGGCCGACCCCACCCGCACCGGCTCGGCGCTGGTCTACGGACTGCCCGCGGGCAGCTGCGGCCTCGAGCCCCCCCAGCCCACGGCCCTCCCCGCCT
>DAOMFN010000085.1:0-7106 GCA_035429785.1 Anaeromyxobacteraceae bacterium | reverse complement strand
CGGCGGTGCCCCTGCGGGAGCTCGGCGTGGCCCCGGGCCCCGGGGAGGCGCGGGGGGAGGCGCTGCGGCGGGGGGGTGGCAGGGTGGTGCTCGTGGCCGGGGACGGGCGGGTGGCCGGCCTCATCGAGGTGCGCGACCCGGTGAAGCCCGGCGGCGCGCAGGCCGTCGCCGCGCTCGCCGCCGACGGGGTCGAGGTCGTCATGGTGACGGGCGACGCCCGGACCACCGCCGAGGCGGTGGCCCGCGAGGTGGGCATCGCGCGGGTCGAGGCCGGCGTGCTCCCGGCCGGCAAGGCGGCGGTGGTGGCCCGCCACGTCGCCGAGGGAAAGGTGGTGGCCATGGCCGGCGACGGGGTGAACGACGCCCCCGCGCTCGCCGCGGCCAGCGTGGGCGTGGCCATGGGCACCGGCACCGACGTGGCGATGGAGGCCGCCGGCATCACGCTCGTGAAGGGGGAGCTCTCGGGCCTGGTGCGCGCCCGCCGCCTGTCGCGGGGGACGATGCGCAACATCCGGCAGAACCTCTTCTGGGCCTTCGCCTACAACGTCCTGGGCGTTCCCATCGCCGCCGGGGTCCTCTACCCGTTCACCGGCCTGCTCCTCTCGCCGATGATCGCGAGCGCCGCGATGAGCTTCAGCTCGGTGACGGTGATCGCGAACGCGCTGCGGCTCCGGGGGCTCGACCTCGACGGGTAGCCCGCGCGGCGGGGGCGCCGCCGGATCAGGCTTCCTTCTCGTCGATCCAGCGGGTGGCGGGCGGGACGTGGTGGCGCCCGAGCCGGGCGATGAGACGCTCCGGGTTGCGGTCCACCACCACGAGCTTCCGGTGCGCGGGGCGGAGGAAGCCCTCCTCCACGGCGTGATCGAGCAGCCGCACGAGCGGCCGGTAGTAGCCGGAGACGTCGAGCAGCCCGATGGGCTTCGCGTGGATGCCCAGGTAGCCCCAGGTCAGGATCTCGAAGAGCTCCTCGAAGGTCCCGATGCCCCCGGGAAGGGCCACGAACGCGTCGGACAGCGCCGCCATCCGGGCCTTGCGGGCGTGCATGGAGGGCACGACCTCGAGCCGGGTGAGGCCGTGGTGGGCGATCTCCCGGCGCGCCAGGGACCGGGGGATGACCCCGACCACCCGGGAGCCGCCGGCCAGCGCCGCGTCGGCCACCACCCCCATGAGCCCGATGTGGCCGCCGCCGTAGACGAGCCCCAGCCCGTGGGCGGCGAGCGCCGACCCGAAGCGGCGGGCCGCCCGCGCGTAGGCGGGCCTCTGGCCGTTCGACGACCCGCAGAAGACGCAGACGTCCTTCACCGGGCCGAATCTACCCCGCGGCCCCGGCGCCAGGGCGCGGGAAAGTCGTGACGCGATGCAGCGTTCACCGCTGGATAACAGACCATTGTCGTCCAGTTAAATCGGCCCCGATTCTTCTTCCACCCCACGGGTCGCATGCGTAGAATCGCGGCCCCAATTGGCCAGGACCGCGATCGCGTCGCTCCGCCCTCCGGCGGAGGCGGGACCTGGCCGGTGACACCTCCAGCCCTCGAGGGGTGACGATGAGCGTCGCTACCGCCAGCACCGCAGCACCGGCCAAGGCCTCGCGCCTGTCCGTCTTCTGGGAGAGCCAGGTCGGCAAGAAGGTCGTCTCGGCCGTGACCGGCATCCTCCTCTTCCTCTTCGTCGTCGGCCACCTGCTCGGGAACCTGCAGGCGTTCCAGGGCGCGGGGAAGTTCAACGCCTACGCCCAGTTCCTGCAAAACACGAAGGGCCTCATCTGGACGACCCGCATCGTCATGCTCGCGGCGGTGGTCCTCCACGCCACGGCCGGCATCCAGCTCTACCTCAAGGCCCGCGCGGCCCGGCCCCAGCCCTACCGGGTGCCGCTCGCCAACCCGGCCACGGTCTCGTCGAAGACGATGATCTGGTCGGGCCTGCTCATCCTGGCCTTCGTCGTCTACCACCTGCTCGACCTCACCCTCGGCGTGGCCTTCGTCCACTCCGGGTTCGTGCACGGCGACGCCTACCTGAACCTCGTCAACACCTTCCGCAGCACGGGCAAGGTGGTCTTCTACGGGGTCTCGGTGATCGGGCTCGGGCTGCACCTCTCGCACGGCCTCTACTCGCTCTGGCAGTCGCTCGGGTTCCGCGCCCCGCTCTGGACGCCGACCATCGCGAAGGCCGCCCTCCTGCTCGGCGTGGTCCTCGCGCTGGGCTACCTCCTCATCCCGGCCGGCGTCGTCACCGGCCTCATCCGCCTCTAGGAGAACCGGATGCCGACCCTCGACTCCCGCATCCCGTCGGGCCCTCTCGCTGAGAAGTGGACCAAGCGAAAGGCCGACCTCAAGCTCGTCAACCCGGCCAACAAGCGCAAGTACACCATCATCGTGGTGGGCACCGGCCTCGCCGGCGCGTCCGCCGCCTCGTCCTTCGGCGAGCTCGGCTACAACGTCCTGAACTTCTGCTTCCAGGACACGCCGCGCCGCGCCCACTCGATCGCCGCGCAGGGCGGCATCAACGCCGCGAAGAGCTACCAGAACGACGGCGACTCCGTCTGGCGGCTCTTCTACGACACCATCAAGGGCGGCGACTTCCGCGCCCGCGAGGCCAACGTGTACCGGCTCGCCGAGGTGTCGAACAACATCATCGACCAGGCCACCGCCCAGGGCGTCCCCTTCGCCCGCGAGTACGGCGGCACGCTCGCCAACCGCTCCTTCGGCGGCGCGCTCGTCTCCCGCACCTTCTACGCCCGCGGGCAGACCGGCCAGCAGCTCCTCATCGGCGCCTACCAGTCGCTCATGCGCCAGGTGGAGCTCGGCAAGGTGAAGATGTTCCCCCGCACCGAGATGCTCGACCTCGTCGTGATCGACGGCCGCGCCCGCGGCATCGTGACCCGCGACCTCGTCACCGGCAAGGTGCAGTCGTACATCGCCGACGCGGTGGTGCTGGCCACCGGCGGCTACGGCAACGTCTACTACCTGTCGACGAACGCCAAGGGCTCGAACGCCACCGCCATCTGGCGGGCCCACCGCAAGGGCGCGTTCTTCGCGAACCCCTGCTACACCCAGATCCACCCGACGTGCATTCCCCGCGCGGGCGACTACCAGTCGAAGCTCACCCTGATGTCGGAGTCGCTCCGCAACGACGGCCGCATCTGGGTGCCGAAGAAGGCCGGCGACAAGCGGTCGCCCGACCAGATCCCGGAGGCCGAGCGCGACTACTACCTCGAGCGGAAGTACCCGACCTACGGCAACCTGGCGCCGCGCGACATCTCGTCCCGCGCCGCCAAGCAGGCCTGCGACGCCGGCCTGGGCGTCGGGCCGGGTGGCCTCGGCGTGTACCTGGACTTCTCCGACTCCATCAAGCGGCTCGGGGCCAAGGCCATCGGGGAGCGCTACGGCAACCTCTTCGACATGTACGAGCGCATCACCGGCGAGAACCCGTACCAGGTCCCCATGCGGATCTACCCGGCGGTGCACTACACGATGGGCGGCCTCTGGGTGGACTACGACCTCATGTCCAACCTGCCCGGCCTGTTCGTGCTCGGCGAGGCCAACTTCTCCGACCACGGCGCCAACCGCCTGGGCGCCTCCGCCCTCATGCAGGGGCTCGCCGACGGCTACTTCGTCATCCCCTACACCATCGGCGACTACCTCGCGCGCGGCATCCCCAAGGCCGACGTGAGCCACGCCGAGTTCAAGAAGGCCGAGGCCGACGTCGCTTCCCGGGAGAAGAAGCTGCTCTCCATCAACGGCAAGCACTCCGTCGACTGGTTCCACAAGAAGCTCGGCGAGATCATGTGGGAGAACGTCGGCATGGCCCGGACCAAGGAGAGCCTGGAGAAGGCCCTCAAGGAGATCCCGGCGCTCCGCGAGCAGTTCTGGCGCGACGTGAAGGTCCCGGGCACCGAGGGCGAGTTCAACCAGGAGCTCGAGAAGGCCGGCCGCGTCGCCGACTTCCTCGAGCTGGGTGAGCTGCTCTCCTGGGACGCGCTGCAGCGCAACGAGTCCTGCGGCGGCCACTTCCGGTCCGAGTACCAGACCGAGGACGGCGAGGCCCAGCGCAACGACGCCGAGTACACCTACGCGGCCGCCTGGGAGTGGACCGGGGAGAACAAGCCCTGGACGCTCAACAAGGAGCCGCTCGTGTTCGAGAACATCCACCTCCAGACCCGGAGCTACAAGTGAGACTGACCCTCGAGATCTGGCGTCAGAAGGGCGCCGAGGACGCCGGCCGCCTCGTCCGCTACGAGCACGACGAGGTGAGCGAGCACATGTCGTTCCTGGAGATGCTCGACGTCCTCAACCAGAAGCTCATCGCCAAGGGCGAGGAGCCCATCGCGTTCGACAGCGACTGCCGCGAGGGCATCTGCGGCATGTGCGGCTTCGTCGTGAACGGCTACCCGCACGGCCCGCAGCCGCTCACCACCGTGTGCCAGCTGCACATGCGCCACTTCCACGACGGTGAGGTGCTGCGGCTCGAGCCGTTCCGGGCCAAGGCCTTCCCCATCATCAAGGACCTGGCCATCGACCGGAGCGCCCTCGACCGCATCATCATGGCGGGCGGGTACGTCTCCATCAACGCCGGCGGCCCCCGCGACGCGAACAGCATCCTCGTGGGCAAGAAGGAGTCGGACCTGTCCATGGACGCCGCCGCCTGCATCGGCTGCGGCGCCTGCGTGGCGGCCTGCCCCAACGCGTCGGCCTCCCTCTTCACCGGCGGGAAGATCTCCCACCTCGGGCTCCTGCCCCAGGGCGAGCCGGAGCGGAAGCAGCGCGCGCTCAACATGGTCGAGCGGCACAACGAGGAGGGCTTCGGCGGCTGCACGGTCATCGGCGCCTGCGCCGAGGCCTGCCCGAAGGGGCTCAAGCTCGACTTCATCGCCCGCATGAACAAGGACTACCTGGCCGGCACGCTCACCTACCGGGATGCGGCCGCCGCCGGCGGCACCGGCTAGACCGGCGCCCCGCCCTGAAGTAAAGGACGCCCGTGCGGATCTCGCGCGGGCGTCTCCTTTTGCGGTCGGCCCTCCTCCTCGTGGGAGGGGCCTTCATGGGCTGGCGCGCGCTCGAGGCCTGGCGCGCGGCCCGGGCCCTGTCCGGCGCCGACCGGGTGCTCGGCGAGCGGCTCGCCGTGGTGATGGCGCTCGTGGGGCTGCTCGCGCTGCTCACCGCCGTCGCCGCGGCGTGGTCCGCCCGCCCCCGCGAGCGGCGCCACAGCCTGCACCTGCCCGGCGGGCCGCCTAGCGGGCCCCCGGAACCGGGGAATCCTCCCAGCGGTGGTCCTTCAGCCGGTCCCGGAGCGCGGACTTGAGGAACTTGCCCGTGGCGTTGCGCGGGATGGCGTCCATGTACACGTAGGCGTCGGGCAGCCAGTAGCGCGCGAACATCGGCACGAGGTACTCCGCGAGCTCGTGCGGGGTGGCCTTCGCCCCCTCCTTCAGCACCACCGCCGCCACCGGCCGCTCGCCCCACTTCGGGTGGGCGACCGCGACGACCGCCGCCTCCTTCACGGCCGGGTGGCCCATGAGCGCGTTCTCGAGGTCCACCGAGCTGATCCACTCGCCGCCCGACTTGATGAGGTCCTTGGAGCGGTCGGTGATGCGGACGTAGCCCTCCGGGTCCACGGTGACGATGTCGCCGGTGCGGAACCAGCCGTCCATGGTGAACTTGTCGGCCTCTGCCGGGTTCTGGAAGTAGCTCCTCGCCACCCAGGGGCCGCGCACCTGGAGCTCGCCCATCGACTTCCCGTCCCACGGCGTGGCGCCGCTCTCGCCGATGACCCGGGTGTCCACGAAGGGGACCGGGATCCCCTGCGCGGCCCGCATGCGCAGCCGGTCGTCCTCCGGCGCGCCCTCCAGGTGGGGCTTCAGCCGGCTCACCGTGCCGAGCGGCGTGGTCTCGGTCATGCCCCAGGCGTGGATGACGCGCAGCCCGTGCCGCTTCTCGAACCCCTCGATCATCGCCCGCGGCGCGGCGGCGCCGCCCACGATCATCGCCTGGAGCGACGACGTGTCCCAGGCGCCGGGGTTCCGGTCGAGCTCGTCGAGGATGCCGAGCCACACGGTGGGCACGCCGGCGGTGAGGGTCACCCGCTCCTTCTGGAAGAGCTCGAGGAGGCTCTTCGCGTCGAGGTGCGGACCGGGGAAGACCTGCTTCGTCCCGGTCATCGTGGCGGTGAAGGGCAGGCCCCAGGCGTTCACGTGGAACATGGGGACGACGGGGAGGAGCACGTCGGAGAAGGAGAGGCTGAGGGCGTCGGGGAGCGCGGAGACCATCGAGTGGAGGACCAGCGCGCGGTGCGAGTAGACGACGCCCTTGGGTTTCCCGGTGGTGCCCGAGGTGTAGCAGAGGCCGGCGGCCTGCCCCTCCTCGATGGCCGGGAAGGCGAAGGAGGCCATCTCCGGCTCGATCATCTGCTCGTAGTCGATGGCGAAGTCGGGGGCCGCGTGACCGTGCGTGAAGACCACCACGGCGCGCAGCGAGACGTCCTTGTGGAAGCGGTCGTAGACCGGGAGCAGCACGTCGTCCACGAGGAGGAAGCGGTCCTCGGCGTGGTTCATGATGTAGGCGAGGTCCTGGGGCGACAGGCGCGGGTTCAGCGTGTGGAGCACCCCGCCCGCCAGCGGCACGGCGAAGTAGGCCTCCAGGTGGCGGCCGTGGTTCCAGGCCAGCGTGGCCACCCGGTCGCCCTTCTTGAGCCCCATGCGGACGAGCGCGTTGGCGAGCTTCTGCACGCGCCGGTGGAACTCGCCGTAGGTGGAGCGCTGGATGCTCTTGTCGGGCAGGCGTGAGACGATCTCGACCGAGGGGAAGAGCTTCCCGACGCGCTCGAAGATCGGGAGCAGCGTGAGGTCGTAGTCCATCATCAGTCCGTTCACGGGAGCCTCCGTCCGGGGATGGTTGGGGTTCGGTCCCGGAAAGGTATCGGGTTCGGGGCGACGGGAACACCCCCCGGGAGTAAGCTCGCGATACCGCGATGGACACCACCCGCCTCGACGCCGACCTGGAACTTCTCGCCTCCCGCAAGGAGGAGTGGGCCCGCCTGCCCCTTCCCGACCGCATCGAGCTGCTCCGGGCCACCCGGAGGGGGCTCGCCCGGGTGGCGGAGGGATGGGTGGA
>DAOMFN010000084.1:0-7110 GCA_035429785.1 Anaeromyxobacteraceae bacterium | reverse complement strand
CAGGAGCGGCTCGAGCGCGAGTACAACCTCACGCTCATCACCACCGCCCCCTCGGTCGTCTACCGGATCACCGACACCCAGGGAGAGACCCTCGAGATCGACAACCCGGCGCGGCTCCCCCCGGTCCAGAAGATCGCGAAGTTCGAGGAGCCCATCCTGACCTGCCACATCCACGGCCGCACCGAGGACGTGGGCAACATCCTGAAGCTCTGCCAGGACCGGCGCGGCGTCCAGAAGGACCTGCGCTACATCGGGACCCGGCGCGTCCAGATCACCTACGAGATCCCGCTCGCCGAGGTGGTCTTCGACTTCTTCGACAAGCTGAAGAGCGTCTCCCGCGGCTACGCCTCGCTCGACTACGAGCTGAAGGGCTACGAGGAGGCCGACCTCGTCCGGCTCGACATCCTCATCAACGGCGAGCCGGTCGACGCGCTGTCGGTCATCGTCCACCGGGAGCGCGCCTACCAGCGCGGCCGCGACGTCTGCCAGAAGCTGCGCGAGGTGATCCCGAAGCAGATGTACGAGGTCGCCATCCAGGCCGCCATCGGGGCGAAGATCATCTCCCGGGAGACCGTGAAGGCCTACCGCAAGAACGTCCTCGCGAAGTGCTACGGTGGCGACATCAGCCGCAAGCGCAAGCTCCTCGAGAAGCAGAAGGAGGGGAAGAAGCGCATGAAGCAGGTCGGGCAGGTGGAGATTCCCCAGGAGGCGTTCCTCGCCGTCCTGAAGGTGGAGGAGTGACCATGCGCCGCGACCGCGGGATGGCGAGCTGGGTGACGATCCTCATGCTCCTCGGGCTCGCCGCGGCGGCCTACCTGGGCGTGGTGTTCGTGCCGCCGGCGGTGCTCCACTACGAGGTGAAGCAGGTGGTGCGCGACTACGGCAACCAGGCCATCAAGAACCGGAACGACGCCGAGCTCGTCGAGAAGATGCTGCAGAAGATCCGCACGCTCCAGCAGGTGGACGCGGTGGACGAGGCCGGGCGCCGGGTGAAGATCCCGGTCGTCGACCTGCGCCGGGAGGACGTGACCTGGGAGCGCAGCGCCGAGCCGCCCACCCTGCACGTGGCCTTCGAGTACCCCCGGACGCTCGAGTTCCCCTGGCTCGACCGCACCATCGAGCGCGTCTACACGGTGGATCTCACCATGGATCAGACCCGGGCCGACTGGGGGCCGGTGCGGTGAACGCGAAGGGAGGCGGGGCGAGATGAACGCGGAGGCGGTGGATCGGGCGGTGCAGCGCATCGCCCATGAGGTCATCGAGCGCGCCCGGGCGGGCGGGGCGCTCGACCGGCTGGCGCTGGTGGGCATCCGGAGGGGCGGGGTGCCGCTCGCGGAGCGGATCCGGGCCGAGGTCGCGAAGGCCACCGGGGCCACGCCCCCGCTCGGCACGCTCGACATCGCGCTCTACCGGGACGACCTGTCCCACCGGGGCGCGGCACCGGTGGTGGGTCCCACCGACGTGCGGTTCCCGCTCGAGGGGCGCACCATCGTGCTCGCCGACGACGTGCTCTACACCGGGCGCACCATCCGGGCCGCGCTCGACGAGCTCGTCGACTTCGGCCGGCCGCGGCGCGTCTGGCTGGCGGTGCTGGTGGATCGCGGGGGGCGCGAGCTGCCCATCGCGGCCGACTTCGCCGGCGCACGCCTGGACGTGCCGGAGGGGCAGGACGTGCAGGTCCGCTGGCGCGAGAACGGCGCCGCCGAGGACTCGGTCGTGATCCGCGAGGGGAGGACGCCGTGATCGGACGACACCGCCACCTGATCGCCCTCGAGGCGCTGGACCGCGGGGAGATCCTGCAGGTGCTCGACCTCGCCACCTCCATGAAGGAGGTCCTGTCCCGCCCGGTGAAGAAGGTCCCGTCGCTGCGCGGGAAGAACGTGGTGAACCTCTTCTTCGAGACCTCCACGCGAACCCGCAGCTCCTTCGAGATCGCGGCCAAGGTGCTCTCCGCCGACGCGCTGAACTGGACCTCGGCCCAGTCCTCCACGACGAAGGGGGAGACGCTCCTCGACACCGCGAAGAACCTCGAGGCCATGCGCCCCGACGTTCTCGTGGTGCGCCACGCCTCGAGCGGCGCGCCCCAGTTCCTGGCCCGCCACGTGAAGTGCTCGGTGGTCTCGGCCGGCGACGGCGCGCACGAGCACCCGAGCCAGGGGCTCCTCGACTGCTTCACGCTCCGGGAGCGCTTCGGCAGCCTGGAGGGTCGCACGGTCGCCATCGTGGGCGACATCAGCCACTCCCGCGTGGCCCGGTCCGACCTGCACTCGCTCCCCAAGCTGGGTGCGAAGGTGCGGCTGTGCGGCCCGCCCACGATGATCCCGCAGGGCGTCGAGAAGCTCGGCGCCACCGTGCACCACGACCTCCGCTCGGCGGTCGACGGGGCCGACGCGGTCATCATGCTGCGCATCCAGCACGAGCGGATCGGCGACCCGCTCATCCCGAACACCCGCGAGTACTCCAAGTTCTGGGGACTCAACGCGAAGAAGGCCGCGGAGTGGCTGAAGCCGGAGGCGGTCATCCTCCACCCCGGCCCCATCAACCGAGGCGTCGAGCTCTCCTCCGACGTGGCCGACGGCCCGCGGAGCGTGATCCTCGACCAGGTGCAGAACGGCGTGGCCGTCCGCATGGCCATCCTCTACCTCCTCGCCGGCGGCGCCGGCGACGACCGAGCGGAGAAGGTCCCGGCATGAGCGACTCGAGCGGAGTGGTGGTCATCCAGGGCGGGCGGGTCATCGATCCGGCCAGCGGGACCGACGGGATCCGGACGGTCGTGCTCCGGGACGGCAAGGTCGCCGCGGTCGCCGAGCGGGCGGAGGCCCCGTCCGGCGCCAGGGTGGTGGACGCGACCGGAAAGTGGGTCACCCCCGGCTTCGTCGACCTCCACGTGCACCTCCGGGAGCCCGGCCAGGAGTACAAGGAGAGCGTCGCCACCGGCACGCGGGCGGCGGTCGCGGGCGGGTTCACCTCCGTCTGCGCCATGCCCAACACGGTGCCGGCCAACGACAACACGAGCGTCACCGAGCTCATGCTCGCGCGGGCCGCCGCCGCGGGCCTGGCCCGCGTCTACCCGGTGGGCGCGGTCACGAAGGGGCGCAAGGGGGAGGAGCTGGCCGAGTACGGCGAGCTCAAGGCGGCGGGCTGCGTCGCGCTCTCCGACGACGGCAGCCCGGTGATGTCCTCCTCGATGATGCGCCGGGCCCTCGAGTACTCCCGCGCCTTCGGCCTCCCGCTCGCCGTCCACGAGGAGGACCTGCACCTCGTCGGCAAGGGGGTCATGCACGAGGGGCCGGTGGCGACCCGGCTCGGGCTGAAGGGCGTGCCGGCCCAGGCCGAGGACGTGATGGTGCTCCGCGACCTCTCGCTCCTCGAGCTCACCGGGGGACGCCTCCACATCTGCCACGTCTCCACGGCAGGCTCCGTCCGGGCCATCCGCGAGGCCAGGCGGCGCGGCCTCCCGGTCACCGCCGAGGTGACGCCCCACCACCTCGCCCTCACCGACGAGGACGTGGCGGCGAGCGACTACGACCCCGACTTCAAGATGAACCCCCCGCTCCGCTCGGCCGCCGACGTGGCCGCCTGCCGGGAGGGGCTCGCCGACGGGACGCTCGACGCCATCGCCACCGACCACGCCCCGCACTCCCCGGAGGAGAAGAAGCTCGAGTTCGACGCCGCGCTGAACGGCGTGCTCGGCCTCGAGACGGCCTTCCCGGTCTGCCTCGAGCTCGTGCGGCGCGGCGTCCTCGGGGAGCGCCGGCTCGTAGAGGCCCTCACCGTGTCGGCGGCGCGTTGCTTCGGCCTGCCCGGCGGGACGCTGGCGGTCGGGGCGCCCGCCGACGTGGTGGTGCTCGACCCGGCCGCGACCTGGGTGGTCGATCCCATGAAGGGCTTCTCGAAGAGCCGCAACACGCCGTGGAAGGGGCGCACCCTCACCGGGCGCTGCACGCACGCCTTCGTGGGCGGGCGGCTGGTCCACGAGGCCGGGGGAGCCCGATGAGGAAGGCGACGCTCGCGCTCGCCGACGGCACGGTCTTCGAGGGCGAGGCCTTCGGGGCGGCCGGGGAGGCCACGGGCGAGGTGGTCTTCAACACCTCGATGAGCGGCTACCAGGAGATCCTCACCGACCCCTCCTACGTCGGGCAGATGGTCTGCATGACCTACCCGGAGCAGGGGAACTACGGGACGAACCGGGTCGACGCCGAGTCGGCGCGCCCGCATGCCACCGGCTTCATCGTCCGCCACTTCGCCCGGGAGCCGTCGAGCTTCCGGGCCGAGCAGGGGCTCGAGGCGTACCTCGTCGAGCACGGGATCGTCGGCATCCACGGCGTCGACACCCGAAGGCTCACCCGCCACATCCGCACCACCGGTGCGCAGATGGGGGTCATCTCCAGCGAGGGGAGCGCGCAGGCGCTGGTGGCCCGGGCCCGGTCGCTGCCCGGCATGGAGGGGCAGGACCTCGCCACCCGGATCTCCACGACGGAGCCCTACGAGTGGGCCGAGACCGGGGCCGACGCCTGGAGCGACGCCGACCGCCACGACGTCGAGCGCCCGCGCTTCCACGTCGTGGCCTACGACTGGGGGCTCAAGCGGGCCATGCTGCGGCTGCTCGCCGAGGCCGGGTGCCGCGTCACGGTGGTCCCGAGCCGGACGCCCGCCGCCGACGTCCTCGCCCGCCGGCCCGACGGGGTGTTCCTCACGAACGGCCCGGGGGACCCGGCGGCCGTCGAGGGGGCCCGCGACACGGTGGCCTCGCTGCTCGGCAAGGTTCCGGTCTTCGGGATCTGCCTCGGCCACCAGATCCTGGCGCTGGCGCTCGGCGCATCCACCTACAAGCTCAAGTTCGGCCACCGCGGCGCGAACCAGCCGGTGAAGGACCTCGCCACCGGGAAGGTGGACATCACCGCCCAGAACCACGGCTTCGCCGTCGACGACGCTTCGCTCGGCAAGCGGGCGCGGGTGTCCCACGTGAACCTGAACGACGGCACGGTGGAGGGGATCGAGGTCCTCGACGCCGCCGCCTTCGGCGTCCAGTACCACCCCGAGTCGTCGCCCGGCCCCCACGACGCACGGCACCTCTTCGCCCGCTTCGTCCGGATGATGGAGCAGCGCCGGTGACCCTGGGGGAGATCCAGGAGCGCCTCATCGCCTGGGCCGGGGCCCAGGAGCGGCAGCCCTGGCTGCTCGCGGCGCGGGCGTCCTGGTTCTCGCGGGTGGGCGAGCCGCACGACGAGGACAAGAGCTACGAGCAGCGGATGAACGGCCTGCTCGAGCACTACGTCTTCGAGTGGAAGCCGGACGGGGTCCGCACCACGCTCGAGCTGTTCCTCCGCGACGGGGCCGAGGGGCTCACCACCGACGAGCGGGGCCAGGTCCGCGACCTCGGTCGCTCCCTGCGGTCGCTGTTCGAGGTGCGGAAGATCGGCGATGGGGCGGTGGAGCTCGAGGACGTCCTCGGCGACGGGCGCCACACGGTGGTCGAGCGGCGGGCGGTGGTGGCGCTCGCGAAGGGCGACCTGCTCGAGGCGCGGCTCCTGCCCCACGACGGCAAGCTCCACTTCTCCTCCGCGTCCACCTACCACCCGCGGGAGGTGCGCAAGGCCATCCTGAAGGAGGCCCGCCGCCTGCAGGGCACTCCCGGCTGGGGGCGCGCCGGGGTCGAGGAGTTCCTCGCGCAGCTCTCCCGCATGGCGCTCTCCTTCGAGCGCTACCGGAACGTCCGCGTGGAGTCGATCTACGACTTCGAGGCACGCCCGGCGCGGAGCGCCGAGGGCTAGCCCGGCGGGAGGAGCGCATGGACTTCTCGCTCCTCGAGTTCGTCCCCGACGGCATCGTGGTCGTCGAGACCGACGGCACCATCGCCTGGGCGAACGCCGCGGCGGTGGAGCTCTTCGGCTGGACCCGCGACGAGCTCGTCGGCCAGCCCGTCGAGGTCCTGATGCCGGCGCGGTTCCGGGCCGGCCACCGGGGGCTCCTCGCCGGCTACCAGGACGCGCCCCGTCCGCGGCCGATGGGGCTGGGGACGGACCTCTCCGCGCTGCGCAAGGACGGGTCCGAGTTCCCGGCCGAGATCAGCCTCGCCCCCATCCGGTCCGCCGAGGGTCGCTGGGCCGTCGCGGCCGTCCGCGACTCCACCGAGCGGCGGCGCGTCGAGGCGAAGGCGCTCCTCTACCGCCAGGCCCAGGAGGAGGTCCGGGCCCGCGACGAGTTCCTCTCGGTGGCCTCGCACGAGCTGCGGACCCCGGTCACCGCCCTCGGCGTGCAGCTCCAGATGCTGCAGCGGGTCGTCGAGCGCACCGGGTCGCCGGCGGCGGTGCGCGAGCGGGTCGGCGCGCTCGCGCTGCAGGGGAGGCGGCTCGCCGGCCTGGTGGAGGCGCTCCTCGATCTCTCGAGGATCCGGCTCGGCCGCATGGAGCTCTCCCGCGAGCTGGTGGACCTCGCCCAGCTGGCCCGGGAGGTCGCGTCGCCCTACCAGGCCGACCTCGACCTCGCGCGCGGGTCGTCGGTCCGCGTGATCGCCGCCGGGCCGGTCGAGGCCCCGGTGGACCGGGTCCGGATCGAGCAGGTCCTCGCCAACCTCCTCGCCAACGCGGTGAAGTTCGGGGAGGGAAGGCCCATCGAGATCCGGGTCGCGCGCCAGGGCGCCGAGGCCCGGATCGCGGTCGCCGACCACGGCATGGGCTTCGAGGCCGCCGAGCGGGAGCGGATCTTCGGCCGGTTCGAGCGCGCCGCGCCGGCGCAGCACCATCCGGGGCTCGGTCTGGGCCTGTACGTCGCCCGGGAGATCGTGGAGGCCCACGGCGGGCGCATCCGCGCCGAGGGCGAGCCCGGAAAGGGCGCCACCTTCCACGTCGAGCTGCCGGCGTGACGGTCCGGATCGTGATCGTCGTCGCCGACGACCTCGGCTACGACCCCGCCATCGACCAGGGCATCCTCGAGGCCCACCGCGACGGCGTGGTCACGGCGGCGAGCGCGCTCGTGGACGGTCCCCTCGCCGAGGCGGCCCTGCGGGCGGCGCCGGCGACGCTCGCCCTCGGGCTCCACCTCGACCTCCCGGCCGGTTCGGACGCGGTGCGGGCCCGCGCCGAGGTCGAGCGGCAGCTCGCCCGGTTC
>DAOMFN010000083.1:0-7123 GCA_035429785.1 Anaeromyxobacteraceae bacterium | reverse complement strand
CCCCGCGCTTAACTGGAGGTCTTAACGCCGCCGAAGGGGATGCGCGGGTCGCTCGTCACCATGCCGTTCACAAAGACTGCGCCCGCCCCGATGCGGGGCACGAGCCGCTCCACCTGCGCCTCGCTCCGGGTCCAGAGGCTCGCGCCCAGGCCGAACCTCGAGTCGTTGGCGATGGCGACGGCCTCGTCGGCGCTCCCGGCCTTGATGACCACCGCCACCGGGCCGAAGAGCTCCTCCCGGGCGGCGACGTTGGACGTCTTCACGTCGGCCAGGATCGACACCGGGTAGAAGGCGCCGGGGCCCGGCGGGACCTCGCAGCCCATCACCACCCGTGCGCCCTGGGCGATGGCCTGCTTCACGAGCTCGTGCATCTCGTCGCGCAGGTCGGCGCGGGCCTGCGGACCGATGTCCGTGCCCGGCTGGGTGGGGTCGCCGACCTTCACCGCCTTCATGGCGGCGGTGAACTTCTCGAGGAAGGCGTCGTACACCGGCGCCTCGACGATGAAGCGCTTGGCGCAGATGCAGCTCTGCCCGGCGTTGATGGTGCGGGCCACCGCCGCGGTCTTCGCGGCGAGGTCGAGGTCGGCGTCGGCGAGGACGATGAAGGGGTCGGAGCCGCCGAGCTCCATCACCGACGGCTTCAGCGACTCGCCCGCCGCGGCGGCCACGGCCCGTCCCGCCGGCTCGCTCCCGGTGATGGTGGCGGCGGCGATCCGGTCGTCCATGATGATCCCGCGCACCGGCTTGGAGCCGATGAGCAGCGTGCGGAACAGGTCGCGCGGGAAGCCGGCGTCGTGCATCAGCTTCTCGATGGCCAGCGCGCACTGCGGGACGTTGGAGGCGTGCTTGAGGAGCCCGCCGTTGCCCGCCATGAGGTGCGGGGCGATGAAGCGGAACACCTGCCAGTAGGGGAAGTTCCAGGGCATGACCGCCAGGATCACGCCGAGGGGATCGAAGCGGACGTAGGCCTGGCTCCCGTCGCTCTGCTCGGGGCGGGGCGCGAGGAACTTCTCCGCGTTCTCGGCGTAGAACTCGCAGACCCAGGCGCACTTCACCGCCTCGGCGGCGCCGTCCTTGAGGGGCTTGCCCATCTCCAGCGCCGCGAGACGCCCGAGCTCGGGGGCGCGCTCGCGGAGCAGCGCCGCGACCTTGCGCATGGGGACGGCGCGCTCGGCGATGGGCACCCGCGCCCAGGCCGCCTGGGCCTTCACCGCGGCGTCGAGGATGCGGTCCACCTCGTCCTTGCCCATCTCGGGGAAGGTGGCGAGGCGCTCTCCGGTGGTCGGGTTCAGGGACTCGATGGCCATGGTGTTCTCCTCCTCCGCGTTCAGCCGTTGGGCAGCAGGACCTGACGCACCGCCGCGCCCGCGGCGAGATTCTCGAATGCCTCGTTGATCTTTTCCAGGGGCAGCGTGGCGCTCTGCAGCCGGTCCACCGGCATCCGCCCCGCCTTCCAGAGCGCGACGTAGCGGGGGATGTCGCGCTGCGGGGCCGCCGAGCCCATGTAGGACCCCGTCAGGGTCTGGCCCAGGCCGGCGAAGGCCAGCGCCGGCAGCGTGACGGTCCGCGACGGGTGCGGGAGTCCCATGGCGACGGTGGTGCCGCCGCGCCGGGAGGCCTTGAATGCGGCCTCCATCACGGCCGGCACGCCGGCCGCCTCGAAGGTGAACTCGGCGCCGCCGCCGGTGAGGTCCTTCACCCCCTTCTCCGCGTCCTCGGGGGCGAAGACCGCGGTGGCCCCGAGCTGCCGGGCCAGCTCCCGCTTGGCGGGCACGGGGTCGACCGCGATGATGGGGAAGGCGTTCGCCACCGCCGCGCCCAGCACCGAGGCCAGCCCCACCCCTCCGAGGCCGAAGATCGCCACCGACTGGCCCGGGCGCACGCCCGCGGTGTTGAGCACCGCGCCCGTCCCGGTGAGGACCGCGCAGCCGAAGAGCGCGGCGACCTGGAGGGGGACGTCCTGCGGCACCACCACCGCCGACTCGCGCGCCACGACCGCGTGGCGGGCGAATCCCGAGACGCCCAGGTGGTGGTGGACGACCTTCCCGTCCCGGTCGCGGAGCAGGGAGGGGCCGTGGAGCAGCGTGCCGGTCCCGTTCGCCGCCGCGGCGGGAGCGCAGAGCGCCGGACGTCCGGAGGCGCACTCCGGGCAGACGCCGCAGCTGGGGACGAAGGTCATCACCACGTGGTCGCCGGGCTTCACGTCCCGGACTCCCGGGCCCACCTCCTCGACGACGCCGGCGGCCTCGTGGCCGAGCGCCATGGGGAGCGGCCGGATCCGCGATCCGTCCACCACCGAGACGTCGGAGTGGCACACGCCGGCGGCGGCCACGCGGACGAGGAGCTCCCCGGCGCGCGGTGCGCCGAGCTCGACCTCCTCGAGCGAGAGCGGCCTCGACTCCGTGTACGGGCGGGACTCGGTGACGGAGCGGAGGACGGCGGCGACGGTCTTCATGGCGGGCTCTCCCGTTCGTCGTTCAGTGCGCGGCCCGGGTGACCTGGCCGCGGTCGATGTGGAACACCACGTCGAGGAGCTTCCTCGAGTGCGAGAGGTCGGACTCGGACAGGATGACCGAGAGACCCTCGGTGCGGAGCAGCGCCACCACCTCGGCGAGCCGGCGCGCCAGCACCGGGGCCACCCCCTCGAAGGGCTCGTCGAGCAGCAGCACCTGGGTTCCGCTCATGAGCGCCCGGGCCAGCGCGGCGAGCTTCTGCTGCCCCCCGGAGAGCTGCAGCCCCTTGCGGTCGTTCAGCGCCGCCACCTCGGGGATCATGTCGTAGATGAGCCGGAGCCGCTCCCGGTAGCGCTCCTGCCCCGAGGCCCAGGCCGGGAGGCACACGTTCTCCTCCACGGTGAGCTGCGGGACGATGCGCCGGTCCTCGGGCATGTAGCCGATCCCCAGCCGCGAGCGAAGGTGCGCAGGCACGGTGTCCAGCCGCCGGCCGTCCAGCTCGATGGTCCCGGCCGTGGGCGCGAGCGCGCCCATCACCGCCCGCATGAGCGTGGTCTTGCCCGCCCCGTTCCGGCCGATGAGCCCGGCCAGCTGCCCGGTCTTCACCTCCAGCGAGACCCCGCGCAGGATCCGCACCGACTTGATGGACACGTCGAGCGCGTCGATCCTCAGCATGCGCCCTCCTGCTCCTCCGCCGCGGGCTCGCCCACCACGAGCTTGCGGACCTCGGCGTTGGCCAGCACCTCGGCGGTCTCCCCGTCGGCGATGACCCGGCCGTCGTAGAAGGCGAGCAGCCGCTGGGTGTAGCGGCGCACGATGTCCATGTCGTGCTCCACGAAGAGGACCGTCACGCGCTCGGCCCGGATGGCGGTGAGCACGAGGTCCATGAGGGCGAACTTCTCGTCGGCGGAGACGCCGCTGGTGGGCTCGTCGAGGAGCAGGATCCGGGGCTTCACCGCGAGCGCCATGGCGATGTCGAGGAGCTTGCGCATCCCCTCGGGCAGCACCGAGGCCGGCTCGTCGCGGTACGCACCGAGGTGGAACCGCTCCAGCATCTCGTCGGCGACCTGCTCGGGCCGGGCCGATCCGAGGTGGCTGCCCACGAAGGCCTTGCGCCCCATGGCCACGATGCCGAGCCCCACGAGCAGGTTCTCCCAGGTGGTGAGGCTCTCGAAGATCTGCGGGATCTGGAAGGAGCGGCAGATGCCCATGCGGGTGATGCGGCGGGAGGCCACCCCGGTGATGTCGCGCCCGTCGAACCAGACCGTCCCGGAGGTGGGCTTCAGGTACCCGGTGACGAGGTTCAGGAAGGTGGTCTTCCCGGCCCCGTTGCCGCCGATGAGCCCGACCACCGTGTCCTCCTCGATGGCCACGCTGATGTCGCGCGCCGCGGTGACCGCGCCGAAGGTCTTGGTGAGGCCGCGGGACTCGAGGATGGCGCTCATGCGGCCCTCCGCTTGCGGCTGCGGAAGATCGACCACAGCCCCTCGGGCAGGAAGAGGATCACCGCCAGCATGGTGGCGCCCATGACGAGCTGCCAGGTGTTGGGGGCGTGCTGCTTCGCGTAGCTGCGGAGCAGGACGAGCAGGAAAGCCCCCAGGAACGGCGCCGCCACGCTGGAGGTGCCGGAGAGGATGGCCACGAAGACGAACTCGCCGGAGGTGGTCCAGTAGGCCATCTCCGGGTCGATGTGCCCGACCTCGAGGGCGGTGAGCGCTCCGCCCACGCCGGCGAGCCCCGCCGCGAGCACCAGGTTCACGTAGACCACCCCGTGGACCGAGGCGCCCATGTACTCGACGCGCAGCTCGTTGTCGCGCACGGCGGGCCCGAGCCGCCCCAGGTACGAGCCCAGGAACCGGTCGATGCCCACGGCCGCGGCGAAGGCGCTGAGCGCGGAGAGGCCGTAGACGCCGTAGCGCCCCAGCCCCTCCCGTGCGTCGAGGCCGAAGACGGAATGCACGGTGACCCCGAACCCGTCCGTGGAGCCGAGCGCCGCGCTCTTCACCAGGATGCCGTACAGGATCATCGAGAAGGCCAGGCTGAGCATGGCGAAGAAGATGGCCCGGTAGCGGGCGAGGAGCAGCCCCAGCACCGCCGCCATGGCGGCCGCGGCCAGCCCGCCGAGGAGCACCTGGAGCGCGGCGTCCTTCAGGCCGAGCCGCTCGCTCGCGAGCCCCACCGCGTAGGCGCCGGTGGCGAAGTAGAGACCCTGGCCGAAGGAGACCAGCCCCGCCCGCATGAGCAGGAGCAGCCCGAGCGCCACGAGCCCCTGGCCCAGCGCGATGGTGACGAGCGAGAGCAGCCACCGCGGCATCAGCGGGGCCGCGAGCCCCAGCGCGAGGAGGGCGATGCCCAGCCCGACGAAGTTCCGGCGGGAGCCGATCATATCTTCCGCGCCTCCACGGCCACGAAGAGCCCCCGGGGCCGGACCAGCAGCACGAGCGCCATCGCCAGGTAGATGCTGAAGAGCTCGATCTCGGGGAAGAAGTGCACGGCGGCGGCGTGGACCATGCCCACGAGGAGCGCGCCCAGCGCCGCCCCGGGCATGCTGCCCAGGCCGCCGATGACGATGACCGCGAAGGCGAGCACGATCACCTCCACGCCCATCGCCGGCACGACCGAGACCGTGGGCGCGGTGAGCGCGCCGCCGATGGCGGCGAGCATCGTCCCGGCCGTGAAGGTGACGAGGTAGATGAGGCGGACGTTGATCCCGAGCGCCGCGCTCATCTCCCGGTCGTGGATGACCGCGGTGAGGAGCTTGCCGTGCTGGGTGCGCGTGATGGTCCACCACAGCCCGAGCCCGGCGGCCACCGCGGCCGCCACGATGGCGAAGCTGTACCAGGGGTACGAGAGCGGCCCGACGTCGAGGGTGCCGAGCAGCCCGTAGGGCTCGGAGATGAAGTAGGACTCCACGCCCCAGACGAGCTTCACGACGTCCTCGAGCACGAGGAAGAGCGCGTAGGTGACGAGGACCAGCACGACCTCGTCCCGTCCGTAGCAGTAGCGCAGCAGGCCGCGCTCGATGAGCGGGCCCAAGACCAGCCCGACCAGCACGGCGGCGAGCACCAGCATGAGGTAGCTCCCCATGGGTGCCCGCCCCGCGCGCAGCCAGGCTCCGGCGAGGGAGGCCGCGGCGTAGGCGCCCAGCGCGTACAGGCTGCCGTGCGCCATGTTCAGGATGCGCATCACGCCGTAGATCAGGGTGAGCCCCGAGGCGATGATGAACATCCACGACGCGTAGATCACGCCGTCGACGAGGACGGCCAGGATCGTGCTCATGCCGGGCGGCCTCCCTGCCGGTGTCCGCTACTTCGGGGCCTTGAAGCCGGCCTTGATCCAGTCGGCGCTCTTCACGCCCTCGGGCGGGTTCACCTTGTCGGCCGGGTAGCGCTTCACGTTCTGGAAGGTGAGCTTGCCGTTCACGGTCTTGGCCCGGCCGTAGACGGTCTCCTCGACGGCCTGGTGCCCCTTGCCGAGCGCCATCTTGATGGTGCCGCTGGGGGTCTCGAAGGTGCTGCCCGAGAAGGCAGCGATCACCTGGTCGGTGGTGGGCGCGGCGGTCCCGGCACCCTGGGCCTTCTCGTAGGCGGCCTTGAGCCCGAGGATCGACTGGGCCATGTGGTAGGCCGGGTAGTTGGGCGAGAGCACGAAGCGGTCCTGGTAGACCTGGCGGTAGAACCTGTTGAGCTCGTTGTCCGGGGCGTAGGCGCCGTGGGGGCCGCGCGCGCCGATGATGGTGCCGTCGGGGATCTGGCCGGCCAGCTTGTGGGTGGCGGTCTCGCCGCAGGTGAGGACCGCGGTCGACTTCTTCAGCGCGCCGCGCGGCACGGCCTGCAGCACGAAGGCGTCGAGGTCGCCGCCCCAGAAGCTGGAGTGGATCACGTCCGGGCTGCCCGACATGAGGGCCGAGATCTCGGCGCCGTACTGGCCGGCGAGCAGCTTCGGCATCTGCGAGGTGGTGACGGTGACGCCCGGGCGCAGCACCTTCATGCTGGCCTCGAAGTCGTTCCAGGAGTCCTGGCCCCAGGCGTAGTTCTGGTTGATGCCGGCGATCTTCTTCGCGCTGGGGAGGGTCTCGTTCACGTAGAAGGCGGCGGCCACGTTGTCCATCGCGGCGTGGCTGGAGGTGCGGAACACGTAGTTGTAGGAGGCGTCCTCGAAGATGCGCGGGGTGCCGCAGTCGAAGAAGATCGTCAGCGCCTTCAGCTCCTCGGCCACCGGGGCCACCGCCAGGCAGTCGCCGCTGGAGATGTAGCCGATGACGGCGTCCACCTTCTGCCGCTGCACGAGGTCGCGGAACTCGCTCACCTGCTTCGTGGTCCCGCCGTTCTCGTCGATGAAGACGAGCTCGACCTGGCGGCCGCCGAAGCCGGCCTTGTTGTACGGGGCGGGCGCCTTGCCGGCGTTGATGGCCTCGACGAGCACCTCGGCGCCGTTGCGGGCGGGGACGCCGAAGGGACCGGCGGCGGCGCCGGAGAGGAAGGTGACCACCCCGATGCGGTACTTGGGCTCCGGGGACGGGGCCTGCGCCCCGGCGCGGGCGCCGGGCCATGCGAGGAGGGCTGTGGCCGCGATGGCGGCGGTGACGGTGACGCGGCGGACGGGGCTCTGTGTCATGTGCGGTTCCTCCGTGCGGGGAGCTACTGGACGACGTGCTGCGCCTGCTCTGT
>DAOMFN010000082.1:0-7197 GCA_035429785.1 Anaeromyxobacteraceae bacterium | reverse complement strand
GCGCCGGTGACGTGCCGGTGCAGGGCACCGAGCGCCGTGGTCGGCGGCGGGGGGCGGTGGGGCCGGCCGGCGAGGCGGTCGAGCACGGCGCGCGCAACGAGCAGGCCGGACGCCGCCGACTCGACGTACCCCTCCACGCCGGTCACCTGCCCGGCCAGGAACAGGTGCGGGAGCGCCCGGAGCGAACCGTCCGGCGCCAGCACCCGCGGCGCGTCGACGAAGGTGTTGCGGTGGACCTGGCCGAGCCGCTGGAACTCGGCGCCGGCGAGGCCGGGGATCCGCTCCCGGAAGATGCGGCGCTGCTCCGGCCAGGTGAGTCGGGTCTGGAAGCCGACCAGGTTCCACGCCGTCCCGGCGCAGTCCTCGCGCCGCAGCTGCACGACCGCATGCGGGCGGCGCCCGGTGCGCGGGTCGGCGAGCCCCACCGGCTTCATGGGCCCGAAGCGGAGCACGTCGAGGCCTCGCTCGGCCATGACCTCGATGGGCAGGCACCCGTCGAAGTAGCGCGGCTCCTCGAAGGCGCGGGGCGGGACCTTCTCGCCGGCGAGCAGCGCCTCCACGAAGGCGCGGTACTCCTGCTCGTCGAGCGGCAGGTTCAGGTAGTCGTCCCCCTCCCCCTTTCCCCAGCGGGAGGCGGCGAAGGCCACGGAGCGGTCGACGGTCTCGTCGGCGACCACCGGTGCGATGGCGTCGTAGAAGGCGAGCCCCGGCCCGACGACGGCGGCGAGGGCGGCGGCGAGCGGATCCGAGGTCAGCGGTCCGGTGGCCAGGATGGCCGGGCCCGGACCGGGCGGGAGCTCCGTCACCTCCCGCCGCTCCACCCGCACGAGCGGATGGGCCGAGAGGACCTCCGTGATCCGGGCGCTGAAGGCCTCCCGGTCGACGGCCAGCGCACCTCCGGCCGGGACGCGGGTCTCGTCGGCGCAGGCGAGCACGAGGCTCCCCGCACGCCGCAGCTCCTCGTGGAGGAGGCCGATGGCGTTCAGGGGGTCGTCGGAACGGAGCGAGTTGGAGCAGACGAGCTCGGCGAAGCCGTCGAGCCGCTGCACGGGGGACCGGGTGCCCGGCTTCATCTCCAGGAGGTCGACGCCCACGCCGGCGCGGGCGAGCGTCCAGGCGGCCTCGGAACCGGCCAGCCCGGCGCCGACCACGGTCACCCGCCCGGGGCTCGAATCGCGCGTCTCCATCGCGCGCGGTACTTATCACGCCGCTCGCACTCCGCGCTCCACAGCTCGCACTTCGCGCAGCGAAGGGCGAGCCGGGTACGTTCCGGCCACTTCAACGCCCCGCACGTGCAGGCGCGTCATCCCATCGTCTCCGTGCTCCGTCCCCCCTCGCAACGTCAGTCACCTACGGTGAAATTTGCACGGCCGCACCGTCCGTTTCGCGGACCCTCCGGGCAGATGGGGTGTAAGCGAACGCTCCATTTGACAGGGGTTTCGTGAAGATCGCCTTCGCCTGCGCGAGTGCCGCGAGAAGGCCCCTGTCGCTGCGTATCCGGGCCATGTGGACGCCTTCGAAAACCCTGGCGAGGGTCGAGATCCCCGGACCCGCAGAGGCGCTTCCTGGCCATCCTCGTGCGTTCGGCGAGGCCCGAAATTCGCGTGAGACAGTGGGGTCATGAACACGCACGAACTCACCGAGGCCTCCCGGATCCGCGACCACCACGCCGACCTGCTCCGCACCGAGCGCACCTGCCTCGCCAACCTGCTCGTGTCGGTCGCCGACTTCGAGCACCGGGGCCTTCACCGCGCCCTCGGCTACGCCACGATCTTCCAGTACCTCCACCGCGCTCTGTCGATGTCGAAGGGAATGGCCCACTACCGGATGGTCGGGGCCCGGCTCGTGCGCAGGTTCCCGGAGGTGGAGGCGCCGATCCGGGACGGACGCCTGTGCTTGACCACCGTGGTCGAGGTGGCCCGGGTGATGACCGAGGAGAACCGGGCCGAGGTGCTCCCGAGGTTCTTCGGCCTCTCCCGGCAGGAGGCGAAGGAGGTGGCGGCGGAGATCGAGCCGGCCAGGGTCGTGCCGCGGCGCACAGTCGTGTCCGCGGTCGTGACGGAGTTGGTGCCGATGAAGGCTTCGCTTGCCGAGGTTGGTTCTACCGTAGAACCGACCCCGACCCACCCCCGGAGGGACGTCGAGGCGCCGGTGAGGAGAGACGAAGCCGAGCGGACCTCCGTTCTTCCCCTCACCGCCACCGAGAGCCGCCTCCACATCACGGTCAGCCGCGAGTTCCTGGCCCTCCTGAAGAAGGCGAAGGCGGGCGAGTCGCACCGGAACCCGGGGGCGACCGACGAGCAGATCCTGAAGCTCGCGCTGGAGGCGCTCATCGAGAAGCAGGGAAAGAGGAAGGCCGGCGTGCCAGCGAAGGTGAAGCGGGAGGTGCTCGCGCGCGACGAAGGGAAGTGCCAGTGGCCCCTGGCGGACGGCGGGATCTGCGGCAAGACGGTCCGGCTGGAGATCGACCACGTCCACCCTCGCGGGAAGGGCGGCCCGTCGACGGTCGACAACTGCAGGGTCCTTTGCCGTGGCCACAACCTCGAGGCAGCGCGCCAATCCTACGGCGACGAGGTGATGGACCTGTTCACCCGGAGAGTACCCGCCCCCATGGCCCGGGAGGAGGCGGCCGCGCACGCTCCAGGTCCGTCCTGGCGGCCACCCCCACCCGGGACCCCACCCTTCCTGCGGCTTGCGCGGGAAGCGCCGGAGGCGCACGCTTCCATGTGACGCCCGGGGCGACGACGCCGCGGGCTCGCGGACGGAGGACGACATGCGTCGTGAGTTGCTCGAGGCCGCGCGCGCCCGGCTGGAACGGCGCCGGGAGGAGCTCGTCGCGCTGATCCGGGACGGGAACGCCGGGATCCGGGACATCCGCTCCGAGCGGGAGATCGAGTTCGGGGACGAGGCCCAGAGCGAGGAGGAGCAGGAACGCATCGCGCGGGTCGGCGAGGTGGAGTCGGCGGAGCTCACCCGCGTCGAGGCGGCACTCGCCCGGGTCGAGGCGGGCACCTACGGGACCTGCGCCACCTGCGGGGAGCCCATCGAGGCCCGCCGGCTCGAGGCCAGCCCCTGGGCGGTGCTCTGCGCCGCGTGCGCAGGTGCCGGACCGCGGGGGTAGGCGCAGGGCATGACCGTCCTCCGGCTCCTCGCCGCCGCCTCCGCCTTCGCCGTCGCCTCGGCCGCTTCTCCCGCGCACGGGCAGGTCGGGTTCACCTTCGCCGGACGGGTCGGCGCCTCGCTGCCCTTCGGCGACGCCTTCCGGACCTCGACCGGGACCCCGGTCCCGGTGGCGGAGAACTCCACCGGCTCGATCCCGCTGCAGCTGGACGTGGGCGTCACGCTGGCCCGCCATACCTTCGTGGGCGCGTACGGCCAGTACCGCTTCGGGCTCCTCCGCTCCGGTGCCTGCCCGGAGGGGGCCTCGTGCTCCGAGACCGGCGTCCGCACCGGCGTCGAGGTGATCTACTCCTTCGCCACCGCCCGCTCCGGCCTGGGCGCCTGGGTGGGCCTCGGCACCGGATGGGAGTGGTCCACGTCCCGCGGCTCCTCGGCGGCGGGATCGGCGACGCTCACCCTGAGTGGATGGGAGTTCTTCCAGGCCCAGGTGGGCTTCGACCTGTGGATGACCAGCGCCTGGCGCATGGGCTACTACGTGGCCGGCAGCCTCGGGCAGTACTCGCAGGCGAGCGCGACCGCGGACGGCGTCACGTCTGCGTTTCCCATCCCCGAGCGGGCCCTCCACTCCTGGATCGAGATGGGATTCAAGACGACGTTCGACCTCTAGCCGGGCTCCGGCAATCGCCCGCTCCCCGGCCGCACCCACGGTAAATCTCGCTTACGCCCCGACATTCCCCGTGGCCCGGTGAGCGTCGGGCCTTCCCGGCGCTACCTTCGGCCCGGCACGTCTCCGCGCATCGGGCATGGCGACGCTGCCGGAAGGAGCGCACACCGATGGAGCGCACGACGTACCAGCCGAGGGCGGTGGCGATGGCGGCCGTCGCCCTTCTCGCCGCCGGCTCGAACATCGGCTGCGGAGGGCCGTCGACCACACAGGCCCCCCCGCAGTCTCCCGCCTCACCCGGTGGGAGCCCTACCGACGCGGGCCCGACCATCAGCGCCACGGCCGGCCCGACGGCCGACGCCCTGCAGGTCACGCTCTCGGCCCCCGAGGGCGCGGAGATCTATTATGTCCGTTACGCCGGCCCCCCGGACCCGGCGCCCGGGACGGGCATCCGGTACACGGGCCCGTTCCTGGTCTCGGCGCTGGCCCTCTACGAGCCCTCCATCGCCATCGTGCGCGCCGTCGCCGTCGAGAACGGCACCGCCGGCGCCATCGCGTCCCGGGAGTTCCGGTTCGACACGCCGCTCGACCCCGAACCGCACTTCTCCCCGGCCCCGGGTACGTACGGCTCGCCGCAGGCGATCTCCGTCACCTCGTCGGTCCCGGCCGCGTCGATCCGCTACACCGTCGACGGCTCGGACCCGCTCACGCAGGGGATTCCCTACGAGGGACCCATCGTCCTCGGGTCGACGGCGACCCTCCGGGCCGTCGCCGTCCTCTACAACGACGTCACCCCGCCGCGGTCGGCGGAGTACCGCTTCTGACGGGCCCCCCGGCCCCGACCGCCCTAGGACGTCGCGTCGGGGCTGGCGTCCCCGCCCACCCGCCTGTACCCGCACTCCTTGTTGGGGCAGGCCACCACCGCGCCGTCCCGCTTCGAGTACTTGTCGACGAGCCACGGGTTCTCGCAGAGGGGGCACTTCTCCGCCCGGGGCCGGTCCCAGGAGACGAAGTCGCACTTGGGGTACGCGGTGCAGCCGTAGAAGGTCTTGCCGCGGCGGGAGCGCCGCTCGGAGAGGTCGCTGGCGCACTTCGGGCAGGGCACGCCCAGCGGCACGGACTTCGTCCCCTTGCAGTCCGGGTAGCGGGTGCAGGCGAAGAACCGGCCGAACCGGCCGCGCTTCATCACCATGGCGGCGCCGCACTCCGGGCACTTCTCGTCGGTGGGGACCTCCTCCTCCTTCACCGGGACGACCTTGTCCCCCTCCCGCACGAAGTTCATCGTGTTGCGGCACTCGGGGTAGCCCGGGCATGCCAGGAACTCGCCGTTCCGCCCCCACTTCACGACCATGAGCTTGCCGCACTTCTCGCAGGGAACGTCGGTGGGCTGCGCCTCCGTCTTCACGTCCCGCATCTTCTCGCCGGCCTTCTCGAGGTCGACCTTGAAGCGATCCCAGAACTCGCCGAGCACGGCCTGCCAGCCGGTGTTGCCCTCCTCGATCTCGTCGAGCCTCTCCTCCATCCCGGCGGTGAAGGCCACGTCCATCTCGGACGGGAAGGCCTTCACGAGCTCGTCGGTGACGACCAGGCCGAGGTGGGACGGCTTGAAGACCCGCTCCACCTTCTCCACGTACCCCTTGTCCTGGATGGTGGAGAGGATGCTGGCGTAGGTGGACGGGCGGCCGATGCCCCGCTCCTCCAGCTCCTTGATGAGCGACGACTCGTTGAAGCGGGGAGGAGGCTGGGTGAAGTGCTGCTCGGGCACGAGCCCGACCAGCCGGAGTTCCTGCCCGGCCTCGAGCGGCGGCAGCGTCCGCTCCTCGCCGCGGCTCCGTTCCCCCTCCTCGCCCTCCTTCTCGGCCTCGGCGCCGGCCTCGTCCTCGGGGCGCTGGGCGCCGTACACGGCGAGGTACCCGGGGAACTTCAGGATGGAGCCGGTGGCCCGGAAGGTGGCCCGCCCGGCCTCGACGTCGACCACGGTCTGGTCGTACACCGCCGGGACCATCTGGCTCGCCACGAAGCGGTTCCAGATGAGCTCGTAGAGCCGCCCCATGTCCCGCTCGCCCTGGGCCTCGAGGTGGGCCTGCACGGTCGCGGGCGGGAAGGCGGTGGAGACCGGCCGGACCGCCTCGTGGGCCTCCTGCGCCTGCTTCTGCTTCGTCTTGAAGACGTTGGGCGTCTCGGGCAGGTGGTCGGCCCCGTAGGCCTCGCGGATGTGGGCGCGGACCGCGTCGACCGCCTCGGGCGCGAGCCGGACCGAGTCGGTGCGCATGTAGGTGATGAGGCCGGTCGTGCCCTCCTCGCCGAGGTCCACGCCCTCGTAGAGCCGCTGGGCCAGCGTCATCGTCTTCTTGGCGCTGAAGCCGAGCCGGTTGGCGGCCTCCTGCTGGAGCTTGGCGGTCGTGAAGGGCGGCGGCGGGTTGCGCCGGCGCTCCTTGCGGTCGACCGAGCCCACCGTGAAGCGGGCCTTCTCGATCTCCGCGACCAGCGCCGTGGCGGCGGCGCCGTCGCCGAGCTCCGCCTTGCGGCCGTCCACCTTGGCCAGCCGGGCCCGGAACTCGGGCGGGAGCGCCGCGGCGAGGTCGGCGTCGACCGTCCAGTACTCCACCGGGACGAACGCCAGGATCTCCCGCTCGCGATCCACGACGAGGCGGACCGCCACCGACTGCACGCGACCGGCGGAGAGCCCGCGCCGCACCTTCTTCCAGAGGATGGGGCTGATCTGGTAGCCCACCAGCCGGTCGAGGATGCGGCGCGCCTGCTGGCTGTCGTACTTGCGCCGGTCGAGCTGGCCGGGACGGTCGATGGCGCCGAGGATGGCGTTCTTCGTGATCTCGTTGAACAGGACGCGCTGGACGCGGTCGTCGCCGCCCGGGGCGCCGAGCTCCATGGAGAGGTGCCACGCGATGGCCTCGCCCTCGCGGTCGGGGTCGGTGGCGAGCAGGATCCGCTCGGCCTTCCGGGCCGCCTTCTTGATGTCCGCGACGACCTTCGACTTCCCCTGGATGACGACGTACTGGGGCTCGAAGCCCTGCTCGACGTCCACCCCGAGCTTGGACTTGGGCAGGTCCATGATGTGGCCCACCGACGCGAGCACGTCGTAGGACCGCCCGAGGTACTTCTTGATGGTCTTCGCCTTGGCCGGCGACTCCACCACCACGAGCGCCCCGGACCGCGCCCCGCGCCCGGTCCGGGCCGGCGCGGCGGCCTTCCCGGCCTTCACGGACTTCTCGCCCTTGCCGGCCTTCTCGCCCGCGGTCGCCTTGCCCGAGCCGATCTTCTTCGCTGCGGTCGCCATCATTCTCCTTGTGGCACTGCGTCGCGCCGGGCGAATCCCCGCCCCGGCCTCCGTTCCACGAGCCCGAGCAGCTCGAGCTCCGCGAGCCCCGCCAGCGCCGCGCCGGGTCCCACCC
>DAOMFN010000081.1:0-7215 GCA_035429785.1 Anaeromyxobacteraceae bacterium | reverse complement strand
CGGCGCTGCCCACCGGCACGGTGCTCTTGTTCACGATGACGGTGTAGCGGCCGATGGCGCGGCCGATCTGCTCGGCGGCGGCGAGCACGTAGGAGAGGTCGGCCTCCCCGGTCTCGCCGGGCGGCGTGCCCACCGCGATGAAGGCCACGTCGACGTCGGCGGCCGCCTCCGCGGTGGAGGTCGTGAAGTCGAGGCGGCCGTCGCGCACGTTGCGCTTCACGAGTTCCTCGAGGCCGGGTTCGTAGATCGGGATCCCGCCCGCCTTCAGCATCGTGATCTTGCGCTGGTCGGTGTCGACGCAGGTGACCCGGTGCCCGGTCTCGGCCAGGCAGGTTCCGGTGACGAGGCCCACGTATCCGGTTCCGATGACGGCGATCTTCACGCGAAGCGTCCTTTCCTCGGGGGTGCGGCGAGGGAATCTATCACCGGCCGGCCGGGCGCAACGCCCGGAGGAGACGGTAGACCGCGAGGATCTGGGCGGTGCGGGCGCGCTTGCGCAGCCGCAGCCAGGGCCCCGGCGGGGCGTGGCGCAGGAAGACCTCCCAGTCCTCCCGGAACTGCGCCTCGAAGGCCGACCCGCTCTTCGACCCGGTGCGCCAGCGGAAGGCGGCGAGGGTGCGGTCGAGGAAGAGGGGCGGGGCGACCTTCGCGAAGCGGAGCCACAGGTCGTAGTCGAAGGTGTAGCGGAGCGACGGGTCGAGGAGGCCGACCCGGTCGGTGAGCGACCTCCGCCAGAACACGGTCATCTGGCTCACGTAGTTCTCGACGAGCAGCCGGTCGAGCCGGTGGCGGCGGGAGCGGAAGTCCTTGTAGGCCGCCACCGGGCGCCGGATGACCCGGTCGTCCTCGTCGACGATGTCGCACCGTCCGTGGAGCCAGAGGGCGCCGGGGTGGGCCCGGAAGGCCTCCACCGCGGCCTGGATCGCGCCCGGCCGGTAGAGGTCGTCGGAGTTCACCCAGCCCAGGATCTCGCCCCGGGCCCGGCGGAGCGCCCGGTTCACGGCGTCGGCCTGCCCGGCGTCCGGCTCGACGACGAGGGAGATCCGGTCGCGGAAGCGCTCGAGGACGGCGAGCGTGCCGTCCCGGCTCCCGCCGTCCTGCACGACGAGCTCGAGGTCGAAGTCGCCGCGCTGGGAGAGGATGCTCTCGAGCGTCCGCTCGACGAACGGCCCCTGGTCGAGCGACGGGGTGACGACCGAGACGAGGGGTCGGCTCACGGCGCGGGACCGGTGGCGTCCCGCATGGCAGCCGGATCCCCCTGCCGACGGGCGCGCTCGGCGTCGAGCTCGGCGCGGAGCGCGGCGCACTCCTGGGTGAGGCGGCGGATGCGGGCCGCGTTCTGGGAGCCCGCCACCGTGTTCACGAGCACGTTCACGGCGAGGTAGAGGACGGCCGCGCCGAAGAGGGCGTTCGACGCGAGCTGGAAGCCGAGCAGGTGGGAGGCCCGGACGAGGATGGTGGGGAAGATCGCCACCACGAGCGCGGCGAGCGTCGTCACCACCCAGACCAGGCTGTCGCGGAGCGAGAGACGCTGGGTGCGGACGAGCCGCACCACCCAGAGCAGGAAGACGGTCAGCACCGCCACCGAGATGGCCTGCAGGCTGGGCGGGATGAGGTCGTGCCTCACGCCAGCTCCTCGTCGGCGGGCAGCCGGGTGGGCAAGAGCACGAGCGCCATCGAGACCTTCACGAGGTAGTAGACGGAGCGTCCCATGTCGATGGAGCTCTCGCCGTGCACGCGCTCGGTCATGCGGACCGGAACCTCGACGACGCGCAGGCCGGCGCGGGCGGCCACCGCGATCGACTCGGGCTCGGGGTAGTCGGGCGGGTAGCTCCGCGCAAAGAGCGCGATGGCGTCGCGGCCGGCGGCGCGGAAGCCCGAGGTGGGGTCGAGCACCCGGGCCCCGCAGCGGAGCCGCAGGGCGACCGAGAGGTAGCGGATGCCCAGCCGCCGCGACCAGGTGGAGCGGAAGGCCCCCTCGATCCGCGGCCCCGCGAAGCGGGAGCCGACGGCCAGGTGGGCCCGGCCCGGCCCGACCGCGGCGAGCAGGGCGGGGAGGAAGGAGGTGTCGTGCTGCCCGTCGCCGTCCACCTGGACCGCGGCGTCGTAGCCGTGGTCGCGGGCCCAGCGGTACCCCGCCTGCACCGCCCCGCCGATGCCCAGGTTGAGGGGGAGGGAGAGGACCGTGGCGCCGAGCGCCCGCGCCACCGCGGCGGTGCCGTCCGCGGACCCGTCGTCGACCACGCAGACGTCGACCCCGGGGGCGTCGCGGCGGATCCCCTCCACCACGGCCGGCAGGCTCCGCTCCTCGTTGAACGCGGGGATGATGGCGAGGGCGCGCACGGGGCGCCATTACACCACGGAGGGGGGCGTCCGTCCCGTTCCGGGAGCCCGGGACGGAGGGCCGGGCGCGGGCCCTATCCGGGCGCCAGCAGCCGCCGGGCGGCGGCCTCCGCGACCCGGAGTTGGGTGAGCCTGGCCGGATCGTCGGCCTGGTGGACGACCGCGTCCACGGCCATCCGCTCCGGGCCGGACAGCCCGGGCAGGAGCGCCGCTGCCGCCTCCGTCACCTCGGGGTGGTGGTGGGCCACGAGCGACATCGAGCCGTGGAGGGCGCGGGAGAGCCCGAGGGCCCGGGCCCGCTCCTTCACGTAGGGTACGTCGAGCGGCTCCGGGAGCCGGAGCAGCTCGCGCAGGTCCACGAAGGTGACGAGCGGGGCCACGAGCCCGAGGAGGGCCTGCTCGGCGACCGTGGCGAGCAGCATGTCCTCGGGCGACGGGCGCAGCACCTGCGGCCCCAGCGCCCGCACCGGCGTGGCCCGGGCGAAGAGGGGAGCGTCCGGGGGGGCGCCGGGCCACAGCCCCTCCTGGATGGTGAAGCGGACCCGTCCGTCGCCGAAGGCGGCCACCGCGCCTCCCGGCTCGACCCCCTCCGAGGGGAAGCCGGCCGCCGTCGCCGCCTCCGAGAACCGGGCGAAGTCCTCGCCCCGCACGGCGAGCCGCAGGTCGCCGAGCGGCCGGAAGGCGAGGTGCGGATAGAGCCAGTCCACCGCGGCGAGCCCGCCCAGCACGACCACCGGAACCGGGCTCGCCTTGAGCGGGCCCCGCAGCGCCATGACCCGGTAGACGTTGTCGTTCACCACGCCCTGGTAGAGCGCGAGCAGCTTCTCGCGGAACTGGGCGGGGAGGCCGGCGCCGACGCGCCGGGTCTCGAGGTGGTAGCTCGCGAGCGGGGCGAGCCCGTTCGCCTCCAGCACCTCTGCGAGCAGGGCCAGGTCGGCCTCGGGGAGCGAGGCCGGTGGCTCGAAGGAGGAGAGGGCGCGGACGGCGTCGGCGATGGACACGGGTCAGGCCGGGTCGGCGGGGCGCTCCAGCACCGCGATGAGCGAGAGGGGGGGGAGGGGCAGGAAGCGGTCGATGCGGCGCACGAGCGGGGTGAGCCAGTCGACGGCGCCGATCTGGAAGCGTCCCGCGGAGCGCCGGCGCAGGAGCCGGCCGTTCACCCACCAGGGGATCGAGGAGATCCGGTTGAAGCGGATGACCCGGGCCGTCGAGAGGCCGGCCCGCGCCGCCGCCTCGCGCAGCGAGGTCTCGGTGTAGCGCCGCCGGTGGCCCAGCCCCTCGTCGAGGGTCCCGAAGTTCCACGGGCCGTACGGCACGAGGACCACCGCCCGCCCGCCCGGCGCGAGCGACGCGCGGACGTTGCGGAGCGCGCCCACGTCGTCGTCCACGTGCTCGATCACGTTCAGGCACACGACCGAGTCGAAGCCGCCCGCCACCGACGGGAAGGAGGAGAGGTCGGTCACGTCGGTGTAGCGGGCCTCGAGGTAGGGGCGGTCGGCGGTGAGGTTGCGCAGGGTCTCGAGGTAGAGCGGGTCCACCTCGCTCGCCACGTAGAGGTCCCGGGGCACGAGCTGGCGCGTGACGGCGCCGGTGCCGGAGCCGATCTCGAGGAGCCGCGACCCGAGGTAGGGACGGACCAGGTCGGCCATCCACGCCGTGAAGCGGCTGGCCGCTGCGAGCCGCCGCGTCATCTCCTGTCCCGGGTCGTCCCGGACGTAGATGCGGTCGGAGAGGGCGAACCGGGCGATGGCCCCGAGCGCGCGGAAGCCGTCCCGCCAGTCGATCTTCTTGCCCTCCTGGTAGGTGCGCCCCGAGTAGCGGATGGGCACCTCGAAGATCCGCGCCTCCCGCTTGGCGAGCTTGATGGTGAGCTCGGGCTCCAGCCGGAAGTCGTTCGAGACGATGGGGATCGAGCGCAGGAGGTCGGTGCGGACCGCCTTGTAGCAGGTCTCCATGTCGGTGAGGTTCAGGTTGGTGACGAGGTTGGTGAGGAAGGTGAGGAGCTTGTTGCCGAGCTCGTGCCGGAAGAAGAGGACCCGCCGCGACGGGCCGCCGGCGAAGCGGGACCCGAAGACCGCGTCGGCCTTCTCCTCCACGAAGACCGAGACCATGTGGACGACGTCCACCGGGTGGTACTCGAGGTCGGCGTCGTGGATGACGGAGTACTCGCCGTCGGCATGGGCGAGCGCGGTCTGGATGGCGCAGCCCTTGCCGCCGTTCCGCTCGTGGCGGAGGAAGATCCAGTCGGTGCGGCCGTGGCGTCCGCGACCCAGCTCCACCGCCGGGACGGCGCCGGTCCCCTGGCGGGGAGCCGACGGCGGGGGAGGGGCGAGGGTGATGCCCCGCTCCGCGGCGAAGGCCCGGAGCACCTCGGGGGTCCGGTCGCGGGAGGAGTCGTCCACCACCACGACCTGGATGCGCTCCAGGTGCGGGCTCGACTCCAGCACGCCGAGGCGGTCGAGCGACGCCGCCACGAGGTGCTGCTCGTTGTAGACCGGGACGAGGACCGAGAGGGACGACATCGGGGATCCGTTCTAGCCCAGGTCCGCGGAGAGGGCGAGAAGCGCGCGGGGGATCCCGTTCCTCGCCGCCCCGCGCCCGGGGCCGTAGGATGCGGGGGTGCGCATCGCCCTCTCGCTCCTCGCCCTGCGCCCCGGCCAGGTCGGCGGCGCCGAGACCTACGTCCGGGCGCTCGTGCGACACCTGCCCGCCGCGGCCGCGGGGGACGAGCTGCTCCTCGTCCTCGACCGCGACCTCGACCGGTCGATCGATGCCCCTGGCTGGACCAAGGTGGTGATGCCCTACGGGGCCCGCGAGCTCGTGGCCCGCCGCATCGCCGAGGCCTACACGCCGTGGCGAGATCGCCGCAGCGAGGCCGCACTGGCAGCGGTCCGGCCGGACGTCACCTTCTTCCCCCAGCAGTCGATCTTCCCGCACGAGGCGCCGGGGCCGGCCGTGCTCGGGGTGGGGGACGTGCAGCACCTCCACCTCCCGGACAACTTCGGCCTCTTCGACCGGACCTTCCGGCCGCGGGTCTACCCGCGCAGCATGGAGCGGGCCGCCCGCATCGTGGCGGTGAGCCGGTTCACCGCCCGCACGCTCGTCGAGATCTGCGGGATCCCCGAGACGAAGGTCGACGTGGTGACCCACGGCGTGGAACGGCGCGCCGACGGGGCGCGCCCTGCAGCGCCGCCGGAACTGCGGGCCGGGGAGTTCCTCTACTGCCCGGCCGCCACCTGGCCCCACAAGGGGCACGACCGGCTGCTTCGGACGTACGCCGCACTGCGGACCTCCGGCACGGTCAAAGGGCCGCTCGTGCTCAGCGGGGCGCGCACGCCGCTCTGGGAGAAGGAACTCCTGCCGCTCGCCCGCAGGCTGGGGATCGCTGGCGACGTCCGTCACCGCGGCTTCGTGCCACGCGAGGAGGTGGAGGGACTCCTCGCCGCGGCCCGGGCGGTGGTCTTCCCCACGCGCTACGAGGGATTCGGGCTCCCGGTGGTGGAGGCCGCCGAGGCCGGGGCCCGCATCGTCGCCTCGCGCCTGGCGGTGTTCGACGAGATCGGGCTGCCCCGCGAGAACCAGGTCGACTTCGACGATCCCGTGGCGGTGGCGGCGGCGCTCCGCCTCCCGGCGCCGACCCGGCTCGCGCAGGCGCCGCTCGGCTGGGAGGAGGTGGCGCGGCGGACGATGGAGATCCTCCGGGCCGTGGGGGGCGGCGCGTGAGGAGCGGCGCGGGACGGGTGCTCGTCGTGGCGGCCCTGCTCTGGGCCGCCATCCTGGGGAGCGTCGCCGTCGTCGTCCACCGCGGGGACCTGCGCGGCTTCTTCGTCACTGGAGCCCTCTACGGCCCGCCGCCGGGACAGCCGGGCTGGCCGGTGCGCGAGGGGCCCGGCTACGACGGCCAGTTCTTCGCGACGCTCTCCCGGGACCCGCTGCTGCTCGACCCCGCCACCCACGCCCGGCTCGACGACGCCGCCTATCGGGCCGGCCCGATCGGGCTGCCGCTCGCGGCCTGGGTGATCGCCGCTGGGTCCCCGCGGGCGGCCCCCATCGTCTACCTCTTCCTCGCCTGGGGGCTCGGCCTGCTCGGCGTCTGGGTAGCGGCGCGCTGGCTCGAGGACCGCAGGCGCTCGCCGTGGCAGGCCTTCCCGCTCGCCCTTTCAGGCGGGCTCGTTGCCGCCTCCCTCCGTGGGACGCCGGACGCCGCGGCCGCCTCGCTCGTCCTCCTCGGGCTCTGGCTGGAGTGGCGGGGCGGGCGGGGGGCGTCGCCGGTGCTCGCCGCGGCGTCGCTCGTCCGGGAGACGAGCCTCCTGGGTGCGGCGGGCGTCGCCATCGCCCGCTTCCGGGACGGACGCCGTTCGGCGGCGCTCGCGGCGCTGCTCCTGCCGGGCCTCGCCGTCGTCGCCTGGCGGTCCTGGGTGCACGTCGCGGTCGGCGCGCCGACGCACATGCGCCTCCTGGCATCGACACCGGTCCTCTGGCTGCGCGACAAGCTCGCGCCGCCTTTCACGGTGCAGTCCGTCGCGGAGGCGGCCGCGATCCTGGCGGTCGCCCTCGCCGTCGCCGCTGGCGTGGCCCTGCTTCCCGCCTGGCGCCGGTGGACCGCGGCGGAGTGGACCTACGCGGGGTCCTGCGCGCTCGCGATCGGGATCGGCGGGATCGTCTACGAGGACCGCTGGGCCGCCTCCCGGGTCCACGCGCTCCTGCCGATGCTCGCCGCGGTCCTGCCGGCGGGGGAGGCCGGACCGAGGGCGCGATGGCTTCTCCGGCTCGTGCCCTGGGCCTGTGCCGGCGCAGGCGTCCTCTCGCTCGCCCTCTCGACGCGGCTCGCGGAGCTCCTCAGCCGCGCGCTCGCCCGCTGAGACGCTCCCG
>DAOMFN010000080.1:0-7239 GCA_035429785.1 Anaeromyxobacteraceae bacterium | reverse complement strand
CAGAAGCGGAAGTACGGGGTGGTGACCTGGGACGGCCTGCGCTGCACCGGCTGCCGCTACTGCCAGATCTCCTGCCCGTACAACGTGCCGAAGTTCCAGTGGCACAGCGCCGTCCCCAAGATCGTGAAGTGCGACCTCTGCCTCGAGCGCAAGGACGGGAAGCAGGGCTCCGCGTGCGCCGAGGTCTGCCCGCGCCAGGCGGTCATCTACGGCACCCGGGAGGAGCTGCTCGCCGTCGCCCGGCAGCGGCTCGCGGCGAATCCGCAGATGTACAACCCCAAGATCTTCGGGGAGCACGACGGCGGCGGGAACCAGTCGATGTACCTCACCCGGGCCGGCGTCGAGTTCACCGACCTCGGGCTCCCGGCGCTCGACGACACCCCGCCGTCCCGGCTCGCCATGACCATCCAGCACACGGCGTACAAGAACTTCATCGCCCCGACGGTGCTCTACGTCGCGGCCGCGGTCGCCATCTTCCGCAACATGAGCGCGGAGAAGAAGGCCGAGGCCTCCCGGGGCGAGGGGAAGGAGCACAAGTGAGCGCCCACTCGCAAGCCCGTCCGCTGGGGGGGCGCATCCTCACCCCCTTCCTCGTCGTCCTGCTGGGGCTCGCGGCCATCGCCGGCGCCCTCGTGGTCTACCGGCTCTTCGCCGGCGTGGGCTCGATCACCGCGCTCACCGACCACTACAGCTGGGGCATCTGGAAGCCCATCAACGTGGTCACCTTCACCGGCATCGGCGCCGGCGCCTACGCGGTGGGGCTCCTCACCTACATCCTCAACCAGGGCAAGTACCACCCGCTCGTCCGGCCGGCGGTGCTGGTCGGCGCCATCGGCTACAGCCTGGGCGGCGCCTCGGTGATGATCGACCTGGGCCGGTGGTGGGGCTCGGTCTTCCTGTTCTTCCCCCCCTGGTACAACTTCAACTCCATCCTCCTCGAGGTCGCGCTCTGCGTGCTGACCTACGTCGGCGTCCTCTGGGTGGAGGTGACCCCGGCGCTCCTCGAGCAGTGGGGAGAGGCCGGGTCGCCGCGCCTGAAGCGGATCGCCGCCGCGGTGCAGCCGAAGCTGCGCGTGGCCCTGCCCTTCATCATCGCGCTGGCCATGCTGCTGCCCACGATGCACCAGTCCTCGCTGGGCTCGCTCTACCTCATGGCGCCCACCAAGGTGCACCCGCTCTGGTTCACCGGCTGGCTGCCCGGACTCTTCCTCATCTCCTGCCTCTCCATGGGGTTCGGCTCGGTCACGGCGGTGGACATCGTCGCCGGCACCGCCCTGCCCGGCCGCTACCGCACCCAGATGCACCTCCTCGGCGATCTCGGAAAGGTGGCCGGCTGGGTGAACCTCGCCTACGTGGCCCTCCGCCTCGGCGACCTCGCCTGGAGCGGCCGGCTGCGGCACGCCTTCGCCCTCTCCCCCCAGGTCGCCTGCTTCTGGGTGGAGATCCTGCTCTTCGGCGGATCCGGGCTCATGTTCCTGTCGCGGCGCGTCCGCGCCGACCGGGGCCGCCTCTTCACCGCCGCGATCCTCGCGCTGCTCGCCGGCGCGATGTACCGCGTCGACACCTACCTCGTCGCCTACGACGGCGGTCCCGGCGCACGCTACTTCCCCAGCATCGGCGAGATCCTCGTCACCCTGGGGCTCGCGGCGCTCGGCGTGGCCGCCTACCTCTTCATCGCCAAGAAGCTCCCCATCTTCGAGACCGGAGAGAACCACCCATGAGCCAGCGCATCACGATCGACCCCGTCACCCGGATCGAGGGTCACCTCCGCATCGACGTCGAGGTCGAGGGCGGCAAGGTGGCCAAGGCCTGGTCCAGCGGCACCATGTGGCGCGGGATCGAGAACATCCTCGTGGGGCGCGACCCCCGCGAGGCCTGGGTCTTCGCCCAGCGCATCTGCGGCGTGTGCACCACCGTGCACGGCATCGCCTCGGTCCGCGCGGTCGAGAACGCGCTCGACCTCGAGATCCCGCTGAACGCGCAGCTCATCCGCAACCTGATCGTGATCGCCCACGCGCTCCACGACCACATCGTCCACTTCTACCAGCTGTCGGCGCTGGACTGGGTGGACGTGGTCTCGGCGCTGAAGGCCGATCCGGTCAAGGCCGCGTCCATCGCCCAGTCCCTCTCCGACTGGCCCGGCAACTCCGTCCAGGAGATGCGGTCGGTCCAGGGCAGGCTGAAGGACTTCGTGGGCAAGGGGCAGCTCGGCATCTTCACCAACGGCTACTGGGGCCACCCGGCGATGCGGCTGCCCCCCGAGGTGAACCTGCTCGCCGTCGCCCACTACCTCCAGGCGCTCGACTACCAGCGCCGGGCGCTGCAGGCGGTGGCCATCCTGGGCTCGAAGACCCCCAACATCCAGAACCTGGCCGTGGGCGGGGTGGCCAACGCCGTCAACCTGGACGCCGCCTCGACGCTCAACATGAACCGGCTCTTCGAGGTGAAGAGCCGGCTCGAGGAGGCCACCCGGTTCGTGCAGCAGGTGTACTTCCCCGACGTCTGCGCCATCGGCGGCATGTACGCCGACTGGTTCAAGTACGGCGCCGGCGTGCGGAACTACATGGCGGTGCCGGAGTTCCCGACCGACGCCAAGGCGACGAAGTTCGACGCCCCCGGCGGCGTGATCCTGAACGGCGACCTCGCCAACGTGAAGCCCATCGCCGACTGGAAGGACCCGTTCTTCGGCAAGAACGTCACCGAGGACATCACCCGCGCCTACTACGACGGGTCCTGGGACAAGCACCCCTACGACGAGACCACCGACCCCAAGTTCAACGCCTGGGACCCGGCCAAGAAGTACTCCTGGGTGAAGGCACCCCGGTTCGAGGGGCGCCCGATGCAGGTGGGGCCGCTCGCCCAGGTGCTCGTGGCCTACGCCCGCGGCGACGCCCTCACGCAGAAGTGGGCCAACCGCTGCCTCGAGGTCGCGGGGAGCGTCGCCAAGGCCAAGCTCGGCCCTGCGGTGCTCGAGTCCACGCTGGGCCGGATCGCCGCCCGCGCCATCCGCGCCGCGGTGATCTCCGACCTCGCGATGAAGCACTGGGGGCTGCTCGCCGAGAACGTCGGCAAGGGCGACACGGCCGTCTACAACGAGCCCAAGTTCCCCACCGGGACCATCAAGGGCTACGGCGTGCACGAGGCGCCGCGCGGCGTCCTCTCGCACTGGGTGGTCATCGAGAACGGCAAGCTGAAGAACTACCAGGCCGTGGTGCCCTCCACCTGGAACGCCGGCCCCCGCGACGGCAAGGACCAGATGGGCCCGTACGAGGCCTCCCTCGTCGGCAACCCCGTGGCCGTCCCCGAGAAGCCCCTCGAGGCGCTCCGCACCATCCACTCCTTCGACCCGTGCCTCGCCTGCGCCATCCACGCGCACGACGCCGAAGGGAAGGAGATCGCGAAGGTCAAGGTGCTGTAGACTCCCCGTCCATGGCACGGGTGGTGGTTCTCGGCATCGGGAACGTCCTCAACTCCGACGACGGCCTCGGGCCCTACGTCGCGCGGACGATGCAGGCGTCCTTCGACCTCGACGGCGACGTCGAGGTCCTGGACGCCGGCACGCCGGGGATGGATCTCCTCTCGCTCCTGCACGGAGCCGAGGCGGCGGTGTTCGTGGACGCGGTCCGCGACGCCGGCGCCCCCGGCGACGTGCGGCGCTACGACCGCGAGAACCTGCTCCAGGCGAGCACGCGGGCGGCGATGAGCCCCCACGAGCCCGGGCTCCGGGAGGCGCTCCTCTCCCTCCAGTTCCGCGGAGGCGGTCCCGCCGACGTGTGCCTCTGGGGAGCGATCCCGGAGAACCTGGAGCTCGGCACCGAGCTCTCCGGCCCGGTGCGGGGCGCGATCCCCCGGCTCGTGGAGGGCGTCCTGGCCGAGCTCCGGCGGCTGGGCATCGGGGCGAGGCCGCTCGCGACCCCCCGCGACCCGGACATCTGGTGGGAGCGCCGTGCCGCCCCCTGATCCGACCGCGGTCGAGTGCCGCAGGCCGGTCGCCCTCGCCGCGCCCCTGGAGAGCGGAGGCGAGTCTCGCCTGCGGTTCCTGTGGCGGGCCTGGCGCTGCAGGCTGCGGGACGACCGGGCCGAGCTGCGCTGGATCCTGGCCCGCCTGCGCCCGGGCCAGGTCGCCCTCGACGTCGGCGCCCACAAGGGCGGCTACACCTGGTGGATGCAGCGGGCGGTGGGGCCGGGCGGCTGCGTCGTGGCCTTCGAGCCCCAGGCCCGGATCGCCGCGCGGCTGGCGGACGTGCTGGCGCGATCGGGGTGCGGCCACGTCCGCGTGGAGAACCTCGCCCTCTCCGACCGCTCCGGCGACGCCGTGCTCGTCCAGCCCTCCGGGGCCACCTGCGCCGCCACGCTCGAGCCGCGGGAGCGCGTGCGGGCGAGCGAGCGGGTGCGCGTGGTGACGCTCGACGGCTGGCTGGAGCGGAACGGAGACCCGGCCGTCCACCTCGTGAAGTGCGACGTCGAGGGGCACGAGCTCGCGGTCTTCCGCGGGGCCCGCCGCACGCTCGAGCGCCACCGCCCGGCGCTGCTCGTCGAGATCGAGGCCCGCCACCGGCCGGGGGGCTCGGTCGCCGAGGTGGTCGGCCACCTCGAGTCCCTGGGCTATCGCGCGTCGTTCTTCTGGAAGGGCCGGCAGCTGCCGGTCTCCGCCTTCCGCCCCGAGCTCCACCAGGTGCCGGGCCGCAGGCCCTACGCGAACGACTTCGCGTTCGAGCCCGCGTAGGGCGCGCCTACCCGTCCTGCCGCCCCGGACGGCACAGCGTCGAGACCGCGAGCGCCGCCGCGGCCAGGGCGCCGAGGCTGGCCGCCGCCACCCCGCCCCAGCCGTGGCGCTCCCAGGCGAGCCCGGGCGCCCAGGAGCCGAGCGTCCCCCCCAGGTAGTAGGAGGCGAGGTAGAGGGCGTTCGCCCCGCCCTTCGCCTCCCGGGCGTTCTCGTTCACCCAGGACGGGCCGATGGCCTGCGCCGCGAACATCCCCACCACGAGCACGAGCAGCCCGGCGACGACGACCGCGAGCGAGTCGGCGAGCGTGAGGGAGACGCCCAGCGCCGACACCGCGAGCCCCGAGAGCATGATCCGATCCGGCGCCACCCGCCCCGCGAGCCGCCCGGCGGCGGGGGAGACGAGGATGCCTGCCACGTAGACCAGGTAGGCGGACGCGATGGCCTCCGTCCCGAGGCGGAAGGGCGGGGCCGAGAGCCGGTAGGGCAGGTACGTGAACACCGCGATGAAGGCGAAGAAGAGGCAGAAGGCGAGCGCGAAGCCGCCGGCGAGGCGCCGGTCGCCGAGGTGGCGGAACATCCCGCGGAAGGCCCCCCGCCAGTGCCCGGCCCCGGGCGTCCCGCGGGGCAGCTCGAGCGCCATCCCGATCGCGCCGGCGGCGGTGACTCCCGCCGAGACCAGGAAGGCCGCGCGCCATCCGGCCTGCGCAGCGACCCAGCCGCTCGCCACCCGGCCGAGCAGCCCCCCCGCGACGCTGGCGGCGATGACCGCGCCCACGGCCGTCCGGAGCGATGCCGGCGCGTAGTGGTCCCCCGCCCAGGCCACCGCGACGGCCGTGACGCCGGGGATGAGGAACCCCTGCATCGCGCGGAGGGCGAGGAGCTGCGGGAAGGTCCGGGCGCCGGCGCACGCCAGCGTCGGGACGACGAGGAGCGCGAGCGACCCCACCATCACCCGCTTGCGCCCCACGGCGTCGGAGAGGGGCCCGGCGAGGAACGACCCCGCGGCGATGGCGAGGACCACCGCCGAGACCGAGAGCCCGGCCGTCGCGGGCGGGACGCCGAACTCGCCGGAGAGCAGCGGCAGGAGCGGCTGGGTGACGTACATCGCCGCGTACGCGGCCACCGTGCCGGCGCAGAGCGCACCGGTGGCCCGGCTGGCGACGGGGACGGGCCGGGTGACGGCGTCGAGGCTCACCCGCGCGGGAGGAGGACGATCGAGCCGGTCGTCTCCCGCCCCTCGAGGGCGCGGTGGGCGTCGGCGGCCCGGTCGAGCGGCCAGCGGTGCTTCACGTCGACCCGGACCTGTCCGGAGGCGATGACCGCGAAGAGCTCCCGGGCGCCCTCCTCCAGGTCCTCGCGCCGCGCCGTGTAGGTGAAGAACGAGGGGCGGGTGAGGAAGAGCGACCCCTTCGCCGCGAGCTGGCCGACGTCGAAGGGCGGCACCGGCCCGGAGGCGTTGCCGTAGCTGACGAGGAGGCCCCGGGGAGCGAGGCAGTCGAGCGAGCCGGCAAAGGTGCTCCTGCCGACCGAGTCGTACACCACCGGGACTCCCGCACCGCCGGTGAGGGCGCGCACCCGGGCCACGAAGTCCTCGCGGGTGTACACCACGACCTCCGAGGCGCCCGCCGCCCGCGCCAGTTCCCCCTTGGCGTCGCTCCCCACCGTGGCGATGGTCCGCGCGCCGAGCGCCCGCAGCCACTGCATCGCGATGAGCCCCACCCCGCCCGCGGCGGCGTGGAAGAGGACGGTCTCGCCGGGGCGCACCGCGTGGACCTTCCGGACCAGCATCCAGACGGTCAGGCCCTTCAGCATGGCCGCGGCCGCCACGTCGTCGGGGACGCCCTGCGGGACGAGGACCAGCCGGTCGGCGGGGACCACCGCCGCCTCGGCGTACGCGCCGGGCGGCCGGGACACGTAGGCGACGCGGTCGCCGGGCTTCACGTGCGCGACGCCGGGGCCGACCGCCTCCACGACCCCGGCCGCCTCCACGCCGAGGCCGCTGGGCAGGGGCAGCGGGTACAGCCCCGTGCGGTGGTAGGTGTCGATGAAGTTCACCCCGATGGCGGTGTGGCGCACGCGGGCCTGGCCCGCGGCGGGCTCGGGCAGCGCGACCTCCTCGAAGCGCAGGACCTCGGGGCCGCCGGTCTCGTGGATTCGGATCGCCTTCACCATGGGAGCCTCCGGTCGGGCCTATTTGTCGCCCCGCGCGCTCCATGTCAACGGCCTCGCCGACGCGCCCCGGGCGGGTCTGCCGGGAACGGGGAGCACCCTCCGAGGACCGGCACGCGCAGGCCGAATGCGAGAGAATGAGTGGTGCAGGATCCAGGGCGGGCCGCTCGACCAGGACCTGCCCCGCTCGCCGGAAGGGGTCTCGGTGACGAGGCGCGACGACGGGGAGAGCGAGACGCTCGACCGGCTCGAGGTGGACGACCTCGCCCTGGAGCGTCGGCTGCAGGCCGCGCGAGAGGCCGCCGCCCGCGCGGCGGGCGAGGCCCGGGCCGCCGTGGCGGCGG
>DAOMFN010000079.1:0-7321 GCA_035429785.1 Anaeromyxobacteraceae bacterium | reverse complement strand
CGACGCGACGGCCGCGGTTGGTGAACCACCGGTCCTCGCCGCCCACGGAGTACTTCCCGCTCGCCGTCGGCAACTCCTGGACCTGGATCGACCGCTCGCCCTCGGGAGCGCCCGGCACCGCGCCGCGGCGCACCGTGACCATCGTCTCGCGCGACGCGCAGGGCTACTACCTCGACGACGCGAAGGGGGCCCTGCGGGTCTCCCAGGGGTGCATCCAGGACCGGGTCCGCAGCCTGCTCTGCACCCCGGCCACGCTCGACCGCACCTGGACCTCGGTGCTCTCGGAGACCTCCACGGAGCGCTACCGCATCACCGCGGTCGGAGTGACCGCCGAGGTGCCCGCCGGCGCCTTCCCGGGCTGCATCGTCGTGCAGGCCCGCACCCGCGCCGGCGAGGGCGCCGAGGTCGTGCTGGAGACCACCTACGCACCCGGCGTCGGCCCGGTGCGGATCGAGACCTTCGCCGAGGTGGGCGGCAAGAGGATTCCACAGGTGCGCGCCGAGCTGGCGGCGTACCGGAACGAGGGGATGAGGCGATGAGAGAGGTCGGGATCGGCATCGCGGGCTTCGGGATCGTGGGCGGGGGCGTCCTCTCCATCCTGCGGAGCCACGCGCGGGAGATCGAGGCACGGCTCGGGGGGCGGATCGTCGTGCGCAAGGTGGCGGTGCGCGATCCGGAGAAGGAGCGGATGGTCGACCTCGACCGGGCGCTCCTCACCACCCGCTACCAGGATCTCGTGGAGGACCCGTCGATCCAGGTCGTGGTGGAGCTCGTGGGGGGGACGACCGAGGCCCGCAGCCTCGTGCTCGCGGCGCTGCGGGCGGGCAAGCACGTCGTCACCGCCAACAAGGCCCTGCTCGCCTTCCACGGCGACGAGATCTTCCGGCTGGCCGAGGAGAAGGGCGTCGACGTGTACTACGAGGGCGCGGTGGCGGGCGGGGTGCCGGTCATCCGCACACTGCGCGAGGCGCTCGCCTCCGACCGCATCCAGGCCATCCACGGCATCGTGAACGGCACCACGAACTTCATCCTGTCGTCGATGGCCGAGAAGGGGGAGCCTCTCGCCGCCGCCCTCGCCGAGGCGCAGCGGCTCGGATACGCCGAGGCCGATCCCACGCTCGACGTCTCCGGCGGCGACGCGGCGCAGAAGCTCTGCCTGCTCGCGCAGCTCGCCTTCGGGGCGCGCCTCGCGCCGCAGGACGTGCTCACCGAGGGGATCATGCAGCTCGTCCCCGAGGACTTCGCCTGGGCGCGGGAGTTCGGCTACGCGCTGAAGCTCCTCGCGGTGGCCCGGCGCTCCCGGCCGGAGGACGGCGGGAAGCCCGGGGAGATCGAGGCCCGGGTCCACCCGGCCTTCATCCCAACGGGCTCCATGCTCGCCGGCGTGCGCGGCGCCATGAACGCCGTCCTCCTGCACTCGGAGGCGCTCGGCCCCACGCTGCTCTTCGGGCAGGGCGCGGGGGCGATGCCCACCGGGAGCGCGGTGGTGGCCGACATCATCGACCTCTCGCGGAACGTGATCGCCGGGAGCCCCGGCCGCGTGCCGCTCCCGCCGGCCCGCTCCCAGGTGGTGCTCCGGTCCGCCGACGAGATCCGGACCTCCTACTACCTTCGCTTCTCGGTGAAGGACGCGCCCGGGGTCCTCGCCGCCATCGCCACCGCGCTGGCGCGCCATGGCATCTCCATCGCCGCCGTGCAGCAGCACGAGCACGAGGAGGAGGGGGCTCCGGTCCCGGTGGTCGTGGTCACGCACCGGGCCCGGGAGGCCGACCTCCGGGCCGCGGTCCGGGAGATCGACGCCTCCTCGACCACCGCCGCCCCGACGCGGCTCATCCGGATCGAGCAGGTCTAGCCCCGTGGTGCGCTGCGCGATCCGCGTGATCTACGGCGACACCGACCAGATGGGGGTCGTCTACTACGCGAACTACCTCCGCTGGTTCGAGGCCGGGCGCACCGAGTTCCTGCGGGAGAAGGGGATCTCCTACGCCGACTTCGAGGACCGCGAGGGGCTCGTCCTCCCTGTCGCGGAGGCGGGCGTGACCTACCGGATGCCGGCGCGGTACGACGACCTCGTGTCGGTGGAGACGAGCCTCGTGGAGGCGCGCCGGGCCTCGGCCCGGTTCGAGTACGCGGTGCGGCGGGCAGACGACCTGCTCGCGACCGGCTTCACCGTGCACGCCTGCGTGGACCGCGAGGGGCGCATCCGGCGCCTGCCGGCCGACTTCCTGTCGCGGATGCAGGTCGGGGAGACCCTGCGGTAAACGGGGAGGGACCATGGATCGCAACCTGGCGCTGGAGGGGGTGCGGATCACCGAGGCCGCGGCGCTCGCCTCGGCCCGGCTCATGGGGCGCGGCGACCACCACGGCGCCGACCAGGCGGCCACCGAGGCCATGCGGGCGGCCTTCAACGACCTCGACTTCGCCGGCGAGGTGGTCATCGGGGAGGGGGAGCGGGACGAGGCTCCCATGCTCTTCATCGGCGAGAAGGTGGGGCGGGGTGCCCCGGGTGCGCCGGTGGTCGAGATCGCCGTCGACCCGCTCGAGGGGACCAACCTCTGCGCGACCGGCGCGGCCAACGCCATCAGCGTCATGGCCATGGGCCCCGCCGGCTCGCTCCTGCGCGCTCCCGACACGTACATGGAGAAGATCGCGGTCGGCCCGGAGGCGCGGGGCGCCGTGGACCTCACCCGTCCCATCGGGCAGAACCTGCGGGCGGTGGCCGACGCGCTCGGCAAGTACGTCGAGGACCTCACCGTGGTCATCCTGGATCGCCCCCGCCACGAGCGGCTGGTGCGGGAGGTGCGCGAGGCCGGGGCCCGCATCAAGCTCATCACCGACGGCGACGTGGCGGCCGCCATCAACACCTGCCTCCCCGACACCGGAGTGGACATGCTGGTCGGGATCGGCGGTGCGCCCGAGGGGGTCATCAGCGCGGCGGCGCTGCGCTGCGTGGGCGGCGACATGCAGGGCAAGCTCCGCTACCGGAGCGACGCCGAGCGGGAGCGAGCCCGGGCGATGGGCATCGAGGAGCCGGAGAGGGTCTTCCGCATCGACGAGCTCGCGCGCGGCGACGTGATGTTCGCCGCCACCGGCGTGACGAACGGCGATTTCCTGAAGGGGGTCCGCTTCACGGGCGACGGGGCCCGCACCCATTCGGTGGTCATGCGCAGCCGCACCGGGACGGTGCGCTACATCGAGACCGAGCACCACTTCCAGCACAAGCCCAACTACGGCTGGTAGCCGGCCGGGGACAGGAGGCGCGATGGCGTCGAAGGTGTCGAAGGAGATGGTGGTGGACGTGGCCGTCGATGCGTTCTGGACGGTGATCGCCGACTACGCCGCCTACCCCGGGTTCGTGCCGGGCGTGAAGCGCTGCCGGGTGGTCCACGACGAGCGCGGCGTGAAGGACGTGGAGTACGAGGTCGACCTGGGCGTGAAGACCATCAAGTACGTGCTGCGCCACGTGGAGCAGGCGCCCGCGAGGATGACCTGGTCGCTCGTGAAGGGCGACATGATGAAGGTCTCGAACGGCGCCTGGGAGCTCTCGAACCACTCCGGGAAGACGCTCGCCCGCTACACCGTGGAGGTCCAGGTGCAGAAGCCGCCCCTCGTCCCGCAGGCCATCGTCGACCGGGTGAGCGACGAGCTCACCAAGGTCCAGCTGCCGAAGACGCTGGAGGCCTTCAAGAACCGGGCGGAAAAAGGACGTTGACCCCGTCGCCTTGCCCTCCCGATCCGCGCGTGTTACGCGATCGATCATGCTGGATGCGTTCGTCATCGAGGAGATCCGGCGGCGCGAGCGGGAGCGCGGGCGCGACGAGCGCTCCGGCGTGCAGATCCCGGTCCCCGAGCCGGTGGCCCCCTCCGAGGACGAGCAGCCGCCCGAGTCGCCTCCCGGCGGCAACGTGATCATCATCGATTACGGGTAGGTCTCAGGCCGAGATCCGCTCCCAGGCCTCCCGGATCCCCTCCGGCGTCCACGGACCGTGCGAGGGATCCCGCTCCACGCCCGCGGTGGTCTCCATCCGGTAGAGGAAGATGCGCCCGCCCTGGACGCCCAGCACCTGGCCGGTGATCCCGTCGGCGAGCGGGCTCGCGAGGAAGACCGCCGCGGGCGCGATGAACCGGGGGCCGAGGTCGGCGTCGCCGGCGCCGGCGAACATCTTGAGGTCGCTCGTCATGCGGGTGAGGGCCACCGGCGCGATGGCGTTCACGGCGATGCCGAAGCGCTCCAGCTCCAGCGCGGCGACCCGGGTGAGACCGTAGACCCCGGCCTTGGCGGCCGCGTAGTTGGCCTGCCCGAAGTTGCCGAGGAGGCCGGAGAGGCTGGTCGTGTTCACGATGCGCCCGCCCTGGCCCTGGACGCGCATCGCCCGGGCGGCGACCTGGGTTCCGAGGAAGGTGCCGCGCAGGTGCACCTCGAGCACCCGGTCGAAGTCGTCGTCGGAGAGGTTCACGAGCGTCCGGTCCCGCAGGATGCCGGCGTTGTTCACCCAGACGTCGACGCGGCCGAAGCGGGACTGGGCGGTCCAGAGGATGCCGTCCACGCCCTCGCGGTTGGCCACCGTGTCGTGGTTCGCCACCGCCTCGCCGCCCGCGGCCACGATCTCCTCGACCACCGCGTCGGCGGCCTGGTTGCCCCGGCCTGCGCCGTGCCGGTCGCCGCCCAGGTCGTTCACCACCACCCGGGCCCCGGCGCGGGCGAGCGCCAGCGCGTGCTCGCGGCCGATGCCGGCCCCGGCCCCCGTGACCACGGCCACCTTTCCCTCGAGCAGGCCCGCCATCGCGTCCCTCCCTTTCCGGGGTCCCGCTTACGCCCCGGCCCGGAGCCGGGTCAAGCGCCCCGGCGGGGATGGGGCGCGCGTCGCGCGAATCGGGTTGACGGGCGCGGGACCGAGCGGGCAAATAGCCGCACCCCTTTCCCAGACCGGAGCCCTGCCATGACCGAGATCATCAACGTCGCCGCCCGCGAGATCCTCGACTCCCGCGGCAATCCGACCGTCGAGGTCGAGGTCGCCGTGGCGAGCGGCCACCTGGGCCGGGCCGCCGTCCCCTCCGGCGCCTCCACCGGCGAGCGCGAGGCCATCGAGCTGCGCGACGGCGACAAGAAGCGCTACCTCGGCAAGGGCGTCCGCAAGGCCGTCCAGAACGTGGTGAACGTCATCGGCCCGGCCATCGTGGGCATGGACGCCTCCGACCAGGCCTCCCTCGACGCCCGCATGGTGGCGCTCGACGGCACGAAGACGAAGGCGAAGCTGGGCGCGAACGCCGTCCTCGGCGTCTCGCTCGCCGCGGCGCGCGCGGCCGCGCTCTCCCACGAGCTGCCGCTCTACCGCTACGTGGGCGGGGCCAACGCCCGCACGCTGCCCGTGCCGCTCATGAACATCCTGAACGGAGGCGCGCACGCCGACTCCAACGTGGACGTGCAGGAGTTCATGGTCGTGCCGCTCGGCGCGCCGTCCTTCGCCGAGGCGCTCCGCTACGGCGCCGAGATCTTCCACGCGCTGAAGAAGGTCCTGAAGGGGAAGGGGGCCTCCACCGGCGTGGGCGACGAGGGCGGCTACGCGCCCAGCCTCGCCTCCAACGAGGAGGCGCTGGCGGTCATCATGGAGGCCATCGCCGCCACCGGCCTCAAGCCGGGCAAGCAGGTGGCGCTGGCCCTCGACTGCGCCTTCTCCGAGGTCTACGACGCCAAGACCGGCAGGTACGTCCTCAAGGGCGAGGGGAAGACCTACGACGCGAAGGGGCTCGTCGACTGGTACGAGAGCCTCGTGAAGAAGTACCCCATCGTCTCCATCGAGGACGGCTGCGGCGAGAACGACTGGAAGGGCTGGAAGCTGCTCACCGAGCGGCTGGGCGGCGCCATCCAGCTCGTGGGCGACGACCTCTTCGTCACGAACACCGAGATCCTGGCCCGCGGCATCCAGGAGGGCGTGGCGAACTCCATCCTCGTCAAGGTGAACCAGATCGGCTCGCTCACCGAGACCCTCGAGGCGGTCCGCATGGCCCACCGCGCCGGCTACACGAGCGTGATGAGCCACCGCTCCGGCGAGACCGAGGACACCACCATCGCCGACCTCGCGGTCGCCTGCGACTGCGGCCAGATCAAGACCGGCTCGGCCTCCCGGACCGACCGGGTCGCCAAGTACAACCAGCTCCTCCGCATCGAGGAGGAGCTCGGGAAGACCGCCCGCTACGCCGGCCGCGACGCGTTCCGTGCCTTGCGGAAGTAGCCGCCGGCGCGCCGCCGGAAGGTAAGCGACCCTGCACCCCGAAGCGGTTTGACTTCGGTCAGACCGGGGTCTACCCTCGCGTCCCCTTTGAACGCGGAGGTCGCGAAGACGATGCGGTCCGACTGGGTCAAGAAGCGCCAGGGGCAGCCGAACGTGACGCAGATGCACTACGCCCGGAAGGGCGTCGTCACCGAGGAGATGGCCCACGTGGCCGCGCGGGAGCGGCTCGATCCCGAGCTCGTCCGGAGCGAGATCGCGAGGGGCCGGATGATCATCCCGGCCAACGTGATGCACCCGGAGCTCGACCCCATCGCCATCGGCGTCGGCGCCACCTGCAAGATCAACGCGAACATCGGCAACAGCGCGGTGGTGAGCGACATCGAGGGGGAGCTCGAGAAGCTGCGCATCTGCCTGAAGTACGGCGCCGACACGGTGATGGACCTCTCCACCGGCGGCGACATCCCGCAGATCCGGGAGGCCATCCTCCGCCACAGCCCGCTGCCGGTCGGCACAGTGCCCATCTACGAGGCCATGGCCCACGTGAAGGACGTGGCCGAGCTCACCCCGGAGCTGCTCCTCGCGATCATCGAGGCCCAGGCCCGGCAGGGCGTGGACTACATGACCATCCACGCGGGGCTGCTGCGCGACTTCATCCCGCTCGCCGCACGGCGCCTGACCGGCATCGTGTCCCGGGGTGGCGCGCTCATGTCGCAGTGGATGCTCGCGAACAAGGCGGAGAACCCGCTCTACACCCACTTCGACGCCATCTGCGAGATCTTCAAGCGCTACGACGTGGCCTTCTCGCTCGGCGACGGGCTGCGACCCGGCTGCCTCGCCGACGCCTCCGACGAGGCCCAGTTCGCCGAGCTCCGGGTCCTGGGCGAGCTCACCCGCAGGGCCTGGGAACACGACGTCCAGGTGATGGTGGAGGGGCCCGGACACGTCCCGCTCGACCAGATCCCGATGAACATGCAGAAGGAGCGGGAGCTCTGCGACGAGGCGCCGTTCTACGTCCTCGGCCCCCTCGTCACCGACATCGCCCCGGGCTACGACCACATCACGAGCGCCATCGGCGCCACGGTGGCCGC
>DAOMFN010000078.1:6130-7334 GCA_035429785.1 Anaeromyxobacteraceae bacterium | reverse complement strand
TTGAAGACGTTCGCATCCGGCGCGCGCGCCTCGAGCGAGCGCCCGCGGCGCCCCGGCTCGCGCTGGGAGTGCTCGGCCATGGCGAGGACGCGGCCGGTGGCCGGCTCGAGCAGCACGACCGCGGCCCAGGGGACCCGGTAGTCGGCGAGCACCTTCTCGATGCGCCCCTGCAGGCGCGGGACGGTGGTGAGCACCGCGCGGCCCGGGCCGAGCGGGGCCACGTAGCGGTCGGCCTCCCGGTCGAGGGCGGCCTCGGCGAGGCGGAGCTCGGCGGTGGGCACGGCCGCGGCCGGAGCGGGCGGCACCGGAGCCGGAGCCGGAGCCGTCACCGGAGGAGCCTCGTCGCCGTGCGGTCCGGCGAGGACGAGCGCCCCTGCCGGGGCGTCGATGCCGGACGCGGTCGACGGCCAGGGAAGCGCCAGGAAGACCAGGAGCGCCCCGAAGGCGGCGAGCAACCAGTGGGAGAGTCGGGGGCGGCCCATCGAGATATCGGCATTGTCTCCGACCGGGGCGCACCGGTCAAAAAGGAAGCGGAGCGCCCGCGTGGACGCTCCGCCCGACCCGCCGGATGTGCGACCTCCGCCTACCGGGACTTCCGGGGGGCCGGGGCCCTCCCGCGCGCCTTCGCCTTGCCCTCCGCCTTCGTCGCCGCCTTCCGGGCCGGGGCCTTCGCCGCGGCGCGCTTCCGCAGCGCCGCCTGGGCGGCCGCGAGGCGGGCGATGGGTACGCGGTCAGGCGAGCAGGACACGTAGTCGAGCCCCACCTCGTCGCAGAAGGCCACCGACGAGGGATCGCCGCCGTGCTCGCCGCAGATGCCGAGCTTGATGCCGGGGCGGGCGGAGCGCCCGCCGGCGATGGCGATCTCCATGAGCCGACCCACGCCGGGCCGGTCGATGGAGACGAACGGGTCGACGGCGTAGATGTCCTTCTCGATGTACCGCGCGAGCACCGTCCCCACGTCGTCGCGGGAGATGCCGAACGTGGTCTGGGTGAGGTCGTTCGTCCCGAAGGAGAAGAACTCGGCGGTCCCGGCGATCTCGGCGGCGGTGAGCGCGCCGCGCGGGACCTCGATCATCGTGCCCACGAGGTAGGGCACCCGCCGCTTGCGCTCGGCGAAGACCTCCTCGGCCACGGCCCGCACCACCCGCTCCTGGTTCTCGAGCTCCTTGTGGTGCCCGACGAGCGGGATCATGACCTCCGGCTG
>DAOMFN010000078.1:0-6030 GCA_035429785.1 Anaeromyxobacteraceae bacterium | reverse complement strand
CTCGGCCACGATCATCTCCCGCATCGGGCCGATCTTCCCCTCGCCGAAGAACATGTGCTCGGTGCGGCAGAGGCCGATGCCCTCCGCCCCGAACTTCACCGCTTTCTCCGCCTGATCGGGCTGGTCTGCGTTGGCCCGCACGCCCAGGCGCCGATACCCGTCCGCCCAGTCCAGGAGGCTTTTGAACTGACGGTAAAGCAGGGAATCGTCGGCCCTCATCTTCTTCTCGATGACCGCCTGCACCTCCGAGGGGCTCGTGCCGACCTTCCCTTCGATGACCTCTCCGAGGAAGCCGTCGATCGAGACCCAGTCGCCTTCCCGGACGACGCGCACGCTGCCGGAGCCCGCGACCGTCATCGTGCGCGCCTCGTAGTCGAACGAGAGCGCGCCGCACCCCACGACCGCCACCCGTCCCATCTGGCGAGCCACGAGCGCTGCGTGGCTCGTCATGCCTCCGAATGCGGTGAGGAATCCGGCCGAAGCACCCATCCCGCGGATGTCCTCGGGGCTCGTCTCGTGGCGGGCCAGGATCACGGTCTCGCCCCGCGCCTTCCAGGCCACGGCGTCCTCGGCGAAGAAGACCACCCGCCCGCTGGCGGCGCCCGGGCCCGCGGGGAGCCCCTTCGCGAGCAGGCGTCCCTCGCGGATGGCCGCCTCCTTCGCCGCGGCGTCGAAGATGGGGCGGAGCACGTGGTTGAGCGACTCCGGGTCGACCCGGAGGACCGCCTCCTCGCGGGAGATGATCTTCTCGTCGGCCATCTCCACCGCGATGCGGACCGCCGCGAGGCCGGTGCGCTTCCCGGTGCGGGTCTGCAGGACGTAGAGGCGGCCCCGCTCGATGGTGAACTCGATGTCCTGCATGTCCCGGTAGTGGCGCTCGAGGCGGGTGCGCACCTGCTCGAGCTGCCGGGCGATCGCGGGCCAGCGCTCGCTCATCTCGCCGATCTTCTGCGGCGTGCGGATGCCGGCGACCACGTCCTCGCCCTGGGCGTTCACCAGGAACTCGCCGTAGAACTCGTCCTCGCCGGTGGCCGGGTTGCGGGTGAAGGCCACGCCGGTCCCGGAGTCCTCGCCCATGTTGCCGAAGACCATGGACTGGACGGTGACCGCGGTGCCCCAGTCGGCGGGGTAGCCGTACATCTTGCGGTAGGCGACGGCCCGGTCGTTCTCCCAGGAGCGGAAGACGGCGTCGACCGCCATGAGGAGCTGCTCCATCGGGTCGTCGGGGAACTCGACGCCGCGCCGCGCCCGGATCTCGGCCTTGAACTCCGCGACCAGCTCCTTCAGCGCCTCGACCGGCAGCTCGGAGTCCATCTTCACGCCGCGTGCGTGCTTCTTCGCCTCCAGCACGAGCTCGAAGGGATCGCGGTCCTCCTTGCGCTCCGGCTTCATCCCCAGCACCACGTCGCCGAACATGGCGACGAAGCGCCGGTAGCTGTCCCAGGCGAAGCGCTCGTTCCCGGAGCGGGCGGCGAGACCGGCCACCGTCGCGTCGGAGAGCCCGAGGTTGAGCACCGTGTCCATCATGCCGGGCATGGACACCCGCGCGCCCGAGCGCACCGAGACGAGCAGCGGGTCGCGCGGATCGCCGAAGCGCTTGCCGGTGAGCCGCTCCACCTGCCTGAGCGCCGTCGCGACGTCGCCGCGCAGCGAGCGGGGGAGCTTCTTCCCGCCCCGGTAGAAGTCGGTGCACACCTCGGTCGTGATCGTGAAGCCCGGCGGGACCGGGATCCCGATGTTGCTCATCTCGGCGAGCCCGGCTCCCTTGCCGCCGAGGAGCTCCTTCATGTCCTTGTTGCCCTCGGCCTTGCCGCCGCCGAAGGAGTAGGTCCGCTTCGCCCCCGAGATCGTGGCCATGGAGGACACCTATCCGGTCGAGGCACGCACCCGGCTTGCCACACGTCAATTTGACTGAAATTTACGTTGTCAAAGAGCCGTCGGGACGGCAGGTTGACTCTGAAAATTTCGTCAATGACACTCAGATGCGCATCGACTCGATGCGGGTCTCGTCGGTCTCCGGGGCGACGAGGAGCGTCTCCACCACCCCGTCCTCGGCCCAGTCCACCGCCACCTCGGGGAGGTCCTTCCCCTTGCCGTAGCGGGCCACGATGCGGGCGGCGAGCTGCCGCTCCTCCCAGGTGGGGGTGCCCTCCACGAGCGCCACCGGGCCGTTCAGGTCCCGGGCCGCCACCCGGGCCCGGCCCGCCCCGTAGGACTCGAGGACCACGTTCTCCACCTCGGTGCGCCCCACCACGAGCTTCACCCCGGGCGAGAGCCGGAAGTGGCGCCCGGTGGAGAGGAGCACGAGGTCCTCGGGGCGGATGCGGCGCTCCTCCCCGGCCGCCTCCCGGGCGTCGAGGACGTCGAAGAACTTCCTGGAGAAGGACTCGTCGGTGAGGTAGCAGCAGCCCCCCGCCGGCTGCGGCCAGTCGGCGAGGCCGAGCTCGCGCGCCAGCCGGATCTGCCGCTGCCGCGAGCGGCCGTGCAGGTCGAGGAGCCGGGACCGGTCGAGGATCCCCTCCCGCTCGGGGAGGGTCGGCTCGAGCAGCCGGGCCGAGAGCGGCCGGACGAGCCGTCCCTCGAGCCCGCTCTCGCGCTCGATGGCGCGCAGCGTGTCGCGCCGCTGGCTCTTGGGGCGCTGGCCCAGCACCTCGCCGGTGAAGACGAAGGCCGCCCCCTCCCGCTCCATGATCTCGCGGGCCTTCTGCATCATGAAGATGCGGCAGTCCACGCAGGGGTTGGCGTTCGCGCCGTACCCGTAGCGCGGGTTCACGATGAGATCGAGGTACTCGGGGCCCGAGACGTCCACGTACTCGACCTCGACCTCGAGGTCGGCGCCGGCCCGGAGCGCCTCGTTGCGCGGGACGGTGCCGTCGGGGCGGCCGCCCTTGCGCCGCTGGGTCTCGGTGATGCAGAGGCCGGTGTAGAAGTTCACCGCCTTCACCTCGATGCCCTGCGCCTTCACGAGCGCCAGCGCGAGCGTCGAGTCGAGCCCGCCCGAGATCATGCCGATGGCCCGGGCGCGGCTCACGCGTCCCCCCGCTTCCGGACGTAGCTGCGGAACGACTTCCCGTCCCGGAACGTCCCCAGGTGCTCGTGGCGGGTCGCCTTGCACCACATCGGCATGTCGAGCTCGATGCCCGGGTCGGTGGAGAGCACGCAGAGCACCGCACCCGGCGCGACGCCCCGGATGGCCCGGGCGATCTCGACGATGGGGTACGGGCAGAGCCGCCCCGAGGTGTCGAGGGTGAGGTCGGGAGCGGGCAGCGGGGCGGGAGCCATCGCCGCTCCGTTTATCCCCGCTCCGGGAAGGGGGCAACCGGTCCACGCGTTCCTTGCCGAAAGGAGGGGGGGACGGTAACTTCCGGGCCCCCGGGAATGCCAGGCCCGTCCACCACACGCGCGGTGCTCGCCGCCGCGATCCTCGCCCTGCCCGGGCTCGCGGCCGCACAGGCCTCGTCGCCCGCCGGCCTCCATTTCGACGTGAACCTCGGCGGGGGCGGCCAGCTCGGGGCGGGCTCGGCCTACTCCCCTCCCGCGATCTTCGAGCTCGAGGCCGGGGTGGCCTACGAGGTCTTCGCCGGCATCGCGCCCCAGGTGTCCTTCGTGCTCGGCATGAGCCCCGGGACCACCTTCGCCATCCGGCCGGGCCTCTCCTGGTTCGTCCCCGAGACCCCCTTCTACCTGCGGGCCGCCTTCGACGCGTCCACGCAGGTCGGGTACCTCGCCTGGCGCTGGCTGCTCCTCGGGGGCGGCTTCGCGCTGCGGGTCACCGACGCCTTCGGCTTCATGGCCGAGGTCGACAGCGGCTTCCCCCTCGGCAACGGCGTGGGCGTGCCGCTGCTCGTCCGGGCCGGGGCCTTCGTCCGTTTCTAGAACCCCGGCCGCCGCGCGGCGCCGGGCAGCAGGAGGAGCGAGAGCGATGAAGCACACGAGCTGGATCCTGGCGCTGGTGGTGGGAGTGGTCCTCGGTGTGGTCGGGGATCGCATGGCCGGAGGCGGCCCGCGGGTGGCCCCCGCTCCGGGACGGGCCCCCGAGCTGCCTCCCCCCGGCCAGCGCGCACCGCAGCGCCAGCAGGAGGACCCGAAGGCGATCTACCGGATCCCGGTGGACGACTCGCCGGCGAAGGGGCCGTCCGACGCGCTCGTGACCATCGTCGAGTCCTCCGACTTCGAGTGCCCCTTCTGCAAGCGGGTGGGGCCGACGATGAAGCAGATCGCGGAGGCCTACCCGGGCAAGGTCCGCTTCGTGTTCAAGCACAACCCGCTCGCGTTCCACGCCAAGGCGCTCCCGGCCGCCATCGCCGCGGAGGAGGGGCGTACCCAGGGCGGCTCGGCGAAGTTCTGGGAGATGCACGACCGCCTCTTCGACTCGGCCCCGGCGCTCGACCGGCCCGCGCTCGAGGAGGTGGCGCGGGCGGCCGGTCTCGACATGACCGCCTTCCGGAAGGCCCTCGACGAGAACCGGCACGAGGCCCGCATCCGTCGCGACCAGGCGCTCGTCACCTCGGTCGGCGCCGGCGGGACCCCCACCTTCTTCGTGAACGGCCGCAAGATCGCGGGCGCCGTCCCGTTCGACGCCTTCAAGATCGTCGTGGACGAGGAGCTCGCCAAGGCCGAGGCGCTCGTGAAGTCGGGCGTCCCCGCCTCCGAGGTCTACGCCCGCACCATCGAGAAGGGCGCGACCGCCCCGGTGATGGTGGCCGCCCCCGCCGGTGCGGCGCCCGCCGCCCCCGCCGCCCCTCCGGCCGCCCAGAACCAGAAGGTGGAGTTCCGCGCCGACGATCCCGCGCGCGGGCCGCAGGTGGCCCCGGTCACGGTGGTGATCTTCTCCGACTTCCAGTGCCCCTTCTGCAGCCGCGTCGAGCCCACGCTGGCCCAGCTCCAGAAGACCTACCCCTCCGACGTGCGGGTGGTCTGGAAGCACCTGCCGCTCGGCATGCACCCGCAGGCGATGCCGGCGGCCATCGCCGCCGAGGCCGCCCGCGAGCAGGGCAAGTTCTGGGAGATGCACGACCTCATGTTCCAGAACCAGTCGAAGCTCGGCCCGGCGCAGTACGAGGCCTGGGCGGCCGAGCTGAAGCTCGACCCCAGGCGCTTCCAGGCATCGGTCGCCTCCCCGGCCACGCGAGCCCGGGTCGAGGAGGACGCGCGGGTCGGCGCGCGGGTGGCCTCCCAGGGCACGCCCACGCTCTACGTGAACTGCCGGCCGGTGGTGGGCGCCCAGCCCTACGAGGCCTTCCAGCGGGTCGTGGACGAGGAGCTGGCGCGCGCCGCCGAGCTGAAGAAGTCGGGCGTGAAGCTGGACGCCGCCTTCTACGAGCGGATCTGCGACGAGAACGTGAAGAAGGCCAGGGCCGGCTGACCGCGGTCGCAGCCTCCCTCCGGGCCCGCCGCGAGGCGGGCGGGGCGCCTACGGCCCCTGCCCGTCCAGCCAGCGGGCCCGCAGCGCCCGGAAGAGCTCCGCCGGCCCGCCGACGTCGGCTGCGATCTCCCACACCGGGACCTCGCCGAGCCCCTTGAACCAGGCGCGCCCCACGTGCCGGAACATCTCGGCCGGCCGCCCGTCGGTGTGGAAGGTGACCACCAGGCTCTCCCCTCCCGGGCCGAACCAGAAGCGGCGGGAGAGCTCGGCCGGCACGTCGGCCGGGTCGAGCTCGATGCGGCGGACCACCCGCTTCCCTCCCACCGCCTCCAGCCAGGCCGCCAGCGCCTCCTCGGAGAGCGCGGCGCCGGCGTTGTAGACGTCGCCCGTCCCCTCGTCGTCGGCGCGGGCGGCGGCCTCGAGCGCGCGGCGCACCGGCTTCGCCACCGCGCGCATGGCCCCGGTCATGTCGCCCGCCCGGGCCGCCCGCAGGACCTCGGCCGCGGCGTCGGGGGGGATGGAGAGCGAGAGCGGGTGGCCGATGAAGACGCTCCAGGCGTGCCGGAGCTCGGGGTTGCCGGACTCGGCCCGGGCGGCGGCGAGCAGGTGGTCGGCCCGGGCGCGGGCCGGCGTGGCCCGGGCGGTTCCGCGGGCCGACTCGTTGA
>DAOMFN010000077.1:0-7357 GCA_035429785.1 Anaeromyxobacteraceae bacterium | reverse complement strand
ACGACCTTTCACGGGTAGCGAGGGACTCCGGCCGTCCCGGGGACTGCAGTCACCCCCGGAACGCCGCGGGCGACCGTCCGGTCCACTCCCGGAACGCGCGGGAGAAGCTCTTCTCGCTCCGGAAGCCCACCGCCCAGGAGACCTCCTTCACCGACCGGCGCCCGCGCGAGAGGAGCTCCACGGCCCGGTCGCGCCGGGCCTCGTCCTTGAGCGCCTGGAGCGACGATCCCTCCTCCCGGATCCGCCGGTGGAGGGTGCGGACCGAGACGTGGAGGTGGCGGGCCACGTCGCCGGCGGTGCGAACCTCGCCGGCGCCCCGCCGCAGCAGCTCCCGCACCCGGCGGACGAGCAGCCGGTCGCGCCGGTAGTGGAAGACGGTGAAGGAGAGCGCGCGCTCGAGCATCGCCTGGAGGTCCCGCTCGTCGCGCCGGAGCGGCAGGGCCAGGTACTGCGCGTCGAAGGAGAAGCCGGCGCGGGGCTGCCCGAACGACACCGGCCCGGGGAACATGTGGGAGAACGCCGGGGCGTGGGGGGGGCCCTCGAACGGGAAGCCGACGCGGAGGAGCGGGATGCCCGAGTCCACCGCCCAGCAGGCGTACCCGTGCACGTAGCGGAGCATGGTGGTGAGGCACAGCTCGCGGAGCTCGCCGAGGGGACGGTGCTCGTCGAGGGAGAGCGTGGCGACGCCGTCTTCGGTGGAGAGGGAGAGCACGACGTCGTCGGTGAGCAGCCGGTGGTGCCGGCACCAGCGCTTCACCGCCACCTCCAGGGTGGGCGAGGTGAGCGAGGCGCGGCAGAGCATCCCGTAGGAGCCCCAGGGCAGCCGCCGCGAGAACCAGCCGAGCGCCTCGTCGTCGAGCTCCTGCATGGCGACGCCGGAGAGGATCTCCATCTGCCGGCCGGTGATCCGGCCGTCCGGATCGTCCACCCGCGATGGCGCGATCTGCGCCTCGCGCAGGGCCCGGCCCGGATCCATCCCGCGCCGTGCGTAGGCCAGGACCACGGCGCGGACGAACGCCATTGGCGTCTCGGCGCGCTCGGCCGGCGCAGGGGAGGGGGCGTGGCGGCGGCCCGGGCGGGTCACGGAGCCCATCCTCCAGACATTGGCACGATTTGCAACCCAAGTGGCCGCCCGGGTACCCCCGGCTCCCCTACGGTCGGGGCTTCGAACCGGAGGTACGCCATGGGCTGGAAGGGTCTGGAGCTGGAGCTGGGAGAGACGGCCGACGCGATGCGGGAGATGGTCCGGCAGTTCGCCCAGGCGGAGATCGCGCCGCGGGCGGCGGACATCGACCGGGACAACCACTTCCCGATGGACCTGTGGCGCAAGATGGGCGCGCTCGGGCTCCTCGGGGTCACCGTCGACCCCGAGTACGGCGGCGCCGGGATGACCTACGTCGAGCACGTGGTCGCCATGGAGGAGATCAGCCGCGCCTCGGCGGCGGTGGGGCTCGCCTACGGGGCCCACTCCAACCTCTGCGTGAACCAGATCTTCCGCAACGGATCCCCGGAGCAGCGGGCCCGGTACCTGCCCCGGCTCGTCTCCGGCGAGCACGTGGGCGCGCTGGCGATGAGCGAGCCGGGGGCCGGCTCCGACGTGGTCTCGATGAAGCTCCGGGCCGACCGCGACGGCGACCACTACGTCCTGAACGGCAGCAAGATGTGGATCACGAACGGCCCGCACGCCGACGTGCTCGTGGTCTACGCCAAGACCGACCCCGCGGCCGGGCCGCGCGGCATCACCGCGTTCCTGGTCGAGAAGGGCATGCCGGGGTTCGGGACCGCGCAGAAGCTCGACAAGCTCGGCATGCGCGGGTCCGACACCTGCGAGCTCACCTTCGAGGACTGCCGCGTGCCGGCGGCGAACGTCCTCGGCGAGGTGGGGCGCGGCGTGAACGTGCTCATGAGCGGGCTCGACTACGAGCGCGCCGTGCTCGCCGGCGGCCCGCTCGGCATCATGCAGGCCTGCCTCGACGTGGTGGTGCCCTACGTCCACGAGCGGCAGCAGTTCGGCCAGCCCATCGGCCAGTTCCAGCTCATCCAGGGGAAGCTCGCCGACATGTACACGACCTACTCGGCCTGCCGGGCCTACGTGTACGCCGTGGCGCGGCAGTGCAGCGCCGGGAGGACCGCCCGCAAGGACGCGGCCGGCGCCATCCTCTACGTCTCCGAGCGGGCCACCCGGATGGCCCTCGACGCCATCCAGTGCCTGGGCGGCAACGGCTACATCAACGACTACCCGACCGGCCGCCTGCTCCGCGACGCCAAGCTCTACGAGATCGGCGCGGGCACGAGCGAGATCCGGCGCATGCTCATCGGCCGCGAGCTCTTCCAGGAGACGGCTTGATCGGCGGAGCGCCGAGGAGGATGGTCGCCCCATGAGCGTTCTCGACACCACCATCGACACGGGGTCTCCCGAGTTCCGGCGCAACGCCGACGCCATGAAGGGGCTCGTCGCCGACCTGCGCTCGAAGGTCGCGGCGGTGGAGCTGGGCGGCGGGGAGAAGGCCCGGGCCCGGCACACCGAGCGCGGCAAGCTGCTCCCCCGCGAGCGCATCCGGCAGCTCCTCGACGTGGGCGCGCCGTTCCTGGAGCTCTCCCAGCTCGCGGCGCACGGCATGTACGGCGGCGACGTGCCCTCGGCCGGGCTCGTCACCGGCATCGGCCGGGTGAGCGGGCGGGAGTGCATGGTGGTGGCGAACGACGCCACCGTGAAGGGCGGGTCCTACTTCCCGGTGACGGTGAAGAAGCACCTGCGCGCCCAGGAGATCGCGGAGCAGAACCGGCTCCCCTGCATCTACCTCGTCGACTCCGGCGGGGCCAACCTGCCGCAGCAGGACGAGGTCTTCCCCGACCGGGACCACTTCGGCCGCATCTTCTACAACCAGGCCAACCTCTCGGCGCGGGGCATCCCCCAGATCGCGGTGGTCATGGGCTCCTGCACCGCGGGCGGCGCCTACGTCCCGGCGATGTCCGACGAGAGCGTCATCGTCCGCAAGCAGGGCACCATCTTCCTGGGCGGCCCCCCGCTCGTGAAGGCGGCCACCGGCGAGGTGGTCTCGGCGGAGGACCTGGGCGGGGCCGACGTGCACAGCCGGACCTCCGGCGTCACCGACCACTACGCCACCGACGACGCCCACGCGCTGCGCATCACCCGGCGCATCGTCGCGAACCTGAACCAGGTGAAGCGCCCGGAGGTCGCGCTGCGCGCTCCCGCCGAGCCGCTCCGCGACGCCGCCGAGATCCACGGCGTGGTCCCGAGCGACCCCCGCAAGCCCTACGACGTCCGGGAGGTCATCGCGCGGATCGTGGACGGCTCCGAGCTCGACGAGTTCAAGCGGCTCTACGGCACGACGCTCGTCACCGGGTTCGCCCACGTGCAGGGCTACCCGGTGGGCATCGTCGCGAACAACGGCATCCTCTTCTCCGAGTCGGCCCTGAAGGGCGCCCACTTCATCCAGCTCTGCGCCCAGCGGGGCATCCCGCTCGTCTTCCTCCAGAACATCACCGGCTTCATGGTGGGGTCGAAGTACGAGGCCGGGGGCATCGCCAAGGACGGGGCCAAGATGGTGACCGCGGTGGCCTGCGCCCGGGTGCCCAAGTTCACCTTCATCATCGGCGGGAGCTTTGGCGCCGGGAACTACGGCATGTGCGGCCGGGCCTACTCGCCCCGCTTCCTCTGGATGTGGCCCAACGCCCGCATCTCGGTCATGGGGGGCGAGCAGGCGGCGAGCGTGCTCGCCCAGGTGAAGCGGGACGCGATGGAGGCGCGCGGGGAGACCTGGCCGGCCGAGGAGGAGCAGCGGTTCAAGGCGCCCATCCGCGAGCAGTACGAGACCCAGGGCCACCCCTACTACGCGAGCGCGCGGCTGTGGGACGACGGGATCATCGACCCCGCCGAGACCCGCACCGTGCTCGCCCTCGGCCTCTCGGCGGCGCTCAACGCGCCGGTCGAGCCCACCACCTTCGGCGTCTTCCGGATGTAGGGGTGCGCATGTTCGACACGATCCTGGTGGCCAACCGCGGCGAGATCGCCTGCCGCGTGATCCGGACCGCGCAGCGCATGGGGATCCGCACCGTCGCCGTCTACTCCGACGCCGACGAGGGGGCGATGCACGTCGCCATGGCCGACGAGGCCTACCGCATCGGCCCGCCCCCGGCCCGGGAGAGCTACCTCGTCGCCGGCGCCATCGTGGAGGCCGCCCGCCGGGGCGGCGCGCGGGCCATCCACCCAGGGTACGGTTTCCTCTCCGAGAACGCCGCGTTCGCCGAGGCCTGCGCCGCGGCCGGCCTGGTCTTCGTCGGGCCGCCGCCGGAGGCGATCCGGGCCATGGGCTCGAAGAGCGCCGCCAAGCGCATCATGGAGGGGGCGGGCGTGCCCCTCATCCCCGGGTACCACGGGGAGGACCAGTCCCCCGACCGGCTCGCCCGCGAGGCGGAGCGCATCGGCTGGCCGGTGCTCGTGAAGGCCACCGCCGGCGGCGGGGGCAAGGGCATGCGGGTGGTGAGCGAGGCCGCGGCGTTCCCGGACGCGCTGGCCGGCGCCCGCCGCGAGGCGATGGCCTCGTTCGGCGACGACCGCGTGCTCCTCGAGCGCTACCTGGGCCGCCCCCGCCACGTCGAGGTCCAGGTGTTCGCCGACGGGCAGGGGAACGCCGTGCACCTCTTCGAGCGCGACTGCTCCATCCAGCGGCGCCACCAGAAGGTGCTGGAGGAGGCGCCGGCGCCGGGGCTCGACCCCGCCACCCGCGAGGCCATGGGGCGCGCCGCGGTCGCGGCGGCCCGCGCCATCGGGTACGTCGGCGCGGGCACCGTGGAGTTCCTGCTCGACGAGGACGGGCGCTTCTACTTCATGGAGATGAACACCCGCCTCCAGGTGGAGCACCCGGTCACCGAGATGATCACCGGGCAGGACCTCGTGGAGTGGCAGCTCCGGGTCGCGGCCGGGGAGCGGCTGCCGCTCCTGCAGGACGAGCTCACCATCACCGGCCACGCCATCGAGGCCCGCGTCTACGCCGAGGACCCGGCCCGCGACTTCCTCCCCTCCATCGGTGTGCTCGCCCACCTGCGCCCGCCGAGGGAGTCGGCCCACGTCCGGGTGGACACCGGCGTCCGCCAGGGGGACGCGGTCACCATCCACTACGACCCGATGGTGGCGAAGCTCGTGGTCTGGGACACGAGCCGCGCCGCCGCGGTGCGACGGCTCCGCACGGCGCTCGCCGAGTACCAGGTGGTGGGCGTCACCACCAACCTCCCGTTCCTGGGGGCGGTGGCCGCCCACCCGGCCTACGCCGCCGCCGAGCTCGACACCCGCTTCCTCGACCGGCACCGGGCCGACCTCGTGGGGAGCGAGGGGCCGGCCAGCGACACCGTCCTGGCGGTGGCCTGCCTCGACGAGATCCGGCGCCGCGCCACCGAGGCCGAGCGGGCCGCGCGGGCCTCCGGGGATCCACACTCCCCGTGGAACCGCACCGACGGCTGGCGCCTCAACGCCGACTACCACCACACCTTCGCCTTCGTGGACGCCGGCGAGCTCCGGCGCGTGGTGGCCCACTACCGCGGCGACGCGGTGCTCCTCGACCTCCCGGGCGGCAGGGTGGAGGCGCGGCTCGGGCGGAGCGGTCCCGACGAGCTGGTCGCCGACCTCGGCGGGGCGCGCATCCGCGCCACCGTGGTGCGCAATGGCGCCGACCGCGTGGTCATGATCCACGGGCGCGGCCACCGGCTCGCCGTGTACGACCCGGACGCCGCCGCGGAGAAGGACGTGGGGGGCGGGAGCCTCGTCGCGCCCATGCCCGGGAAGGTGGTCGCGGTGCTGGTGAAGGCCGGCGAGGACGTGAGGAAGGGCGCCCCGCTCCTCGTGCTCGAGGCCATGAAGATGGAGCACACCGTCGTCTCCCCGCGGGACGGGCGGATCGCGGAGGTGCGGTTCGAGGCCGGGTCGCTGGTCGGGGAGGGCGCGCAGCTCGTCGTGCTCGAGCCGGTGCCCGAGGAGGGCTGACCCCCTCAGCGGCCGAGCCAGGGGGCGCGGCGGCGGACGAGGTCCACGACCCACTGCGGCGTGAGCGCGGAGGCCCAGGCCATGAGCCAGGCCGACGCCCCGGGGACGCACTCCGCGTCGCCGCGGAGGAGCGCCCGCACCCCGGCCCGGGCCACCTGCTCCGGCTCGAGGAAGAGCCCGAGCTGCCGGCCCCGGCGGACCTGCGGGGAGTCGTGGCCGTAGAGCCCCGTCGCCACCGGGCCCGGGGAGAGGCAGGTCACCGTCACGCCGTAGGGCTTCATCTCGCTCCGGAGCGAGCGCGCGAATCCGCGGAGGTACCGCTTGCTCGCGCCGTAGTAGGCGATGCCCGGGAAGTCGCGCCAGGCGGAGATGCTCGACACGACCAGGATCCGCCCGCGGCGCCGCTCCCGCATCTCCCGCCCGATGCGGGTGCAGAGCAGCGAGGGGGTCACCACGTGGAGCTGCAGGAGCGCGTTCGCCCGATCGGGTGGGGCGTCCACCGCCTCGCCGAAGAAGAAGAACCCGGCGTTGTTCACGAGGACGTCCACCGCGAGCCCGGCCTCCCGCAGCCGCCCGTGGACCTCCTCCGCCGCACCGGGCCGGGCGAGGTCGATGCAGAGCGCACGGACGTCCATACCCCGCTCCCGGCGCAGGGTGGCGGCGGCCTCATCGAGCGGGCCGGCCCGCTCCGACACGAGCACGAGGTCGTGCCCCCGTGCGGCCAGCTCCCCGGCGATGGCCCGGCCGATTCCGGAGCAGCCCCCGGTCACGAGGGCAAGCGAGCGCCGGGGAGGGGCGTCCTCGAGTGGAGCGGACATGCGCCACTCTACCCCGCCGGGCGGGGCCCGTAATTTCCGGTTAGACTGCCCCACCGCTCGCACCGAAAGGCCCCGCCATGAACCGAACCGCTGCAGCCGTCGCGACCCTCGCCGCCCTGGCCCTCACTGGCTGTGCGGGCACCACCGTGACCCAGGTCTGGCGGAGCCCGGACTACCGGGCCAGGCCGGGGACACGGGTGTTCGTCATCGCCAACCCCCCCCCCGGCGTGCAGCCCGCCGAGTTCGAGAACGGGATCGCCCAGGCCCTCGCCGCGAAGGGCGTGCAGGTCGCGACCGCGGCGAGCGTCTTCCCGCCCGGCCCGCTCGACAAGGTGGCGGTGCGGGACTACATGACCGGGAACGGGGTCGAGCTGCTCGTCGTGGCGCGCGTCTCCACCGAGAAGGCGCCTCCGGTGGTCGTCACGACCACGGTCGTCCAGGGCACCGGCTGGTACGGCGGTTATGGCGGGGTGGGGGGCTCCGGCTCCCAGGTCGTCTCCCAAGGCACCGACGCCCACGCCCAGTTCGAGGTCTACGA
>DAOMFN010000076.1:5202-7360 GCA_035429785.1 Anaeromyxobacteraceae bacterium | reverse complement strand
AGGCCGTCGGACCAGCGGCGGCCGGGCATGAGGCGGCCGGTGAACTCGTCGACGATGACGACCTCGCCCTCCTTCACCACGTAGTCCACCTCGTTGCGGTAGAGGTGGTGGGCGCGGAGCGCCTGCTCCACGTGGTGGAGCCACTCGATCTGCTCCGGGTCGTAGAGGTTCCGGATGCCGAGCTTCTGCTCCATCTTCTCGACGCCCGAGTCGGTCATGACGACCGTGCGGCTCTTCTCGTCCACCGTGAAGTCGACGTCCCGGATCATCGAGGGGATGAGCCGGTTCACCTGGTAGTACTTCTCGCTCGAGTCGTCGGTGGGGCCGGAGATGATGAGCGGGGTGCGGGCCTCGTCGATCAGGATCGAGTCCACCTCGTCGACGATGGCGAAGTTGAGCTCCCGCTGCACGTAGTCCTGCAGCCGGAACTTCATGTTGTCGCGCAGGTAGTCGAAGCCGAACTCGTTGTTCTGCCCGTAGGTGATGTCGGCCCCGTAGGCCTCCTGGCGCTGGGCGTCGGAGAGGCCGTGCACGACGACCCCGGTGCGCATGCCCAGCGTCCGGTAGAGCCGCCCCATCCACTCGGCGTCGCGGCGGGCCAGGTAGTCGTTCACCGTGACCACGTGCACGCCGCGCCCGGAGAGCGCGTTCAGGTAGCAGGGGAGCGTGGCGACGAGCGTCTTGCCCTCGCCGGTCTTCATCTCGGCGATCTTGCCCTCGTGGAGCACGGCGCCGCCGAGGAGCTGGACGTCGAAGTGGCGCATCCCCAGGGTGCGGACGCTGGCCTCGCGGGCGAGCGCGAAGGCCTCGGGGAGCAGCTCCTCGAGGCTGCGCCCCTTCGCGACCTGCTCCTTCCACTCGGCGGTGAGGCGGGGCATCTCCTCGGTGCGGAGCGCCTTCATCCGCGGCTCCAGCTCGTTCACCCGGGCCACCATGGGGGCGAGCCGCTTGAGCTCGCGCTCGTTCTTCGTCCCCATGATCTTTCGAAGCATCCAGTTGAGCATCGTGTCCTCTGGTGGCGGGCGGCGGATTCCGGGTCCGCGGGCGTGGCGCGGCGCTGCCCCCGGCGAAGCGCGCGGAAGGTACCCCTCGAGCTAACACCGCGCCAGCCAAAAGCAAACCGGCGGGGACCGGCCCCGACGGCGCCTCCGGCTACTCGAGCACGAACTTCCGGGGGTTTTCCGGGATTCCGTTCACCCGCACCTCGTAGTGGAGGTGGGGTCCGGTGGAGCGTCCGGTGTTCCCGACGGCGGCGACCTTCTGCCCGCGGGCCACGCGCTCGCCGAGCCGGACGAAGGTCTCGGAGAGGTGCCCGTAGCGGGTCTTCACGCCGTAGCCGTGGTCGATGACGAGGACCTTCCCGTAGCCGCCCTCGGTGCCGTTGAAGACCACCGTGCCGTCCGACGGGGTGAGGACCGGCTGGCCGTGGGGGGTGGAGATGTCGACCCCCTGGTGCATGGTGCGGTCCGCGCTGTAGGGGTCGAGCCGCGCGCCGAAGTCGCTCGTCACCCAGCCCTGGGTGGGCCAGATGGAGGGGGTGGAGGCGAGCATCGACTTCTGGTCCTCGAAGTACTCGGAGAGCTCGCGGAGGCTCGCCTCCTGCCGGTGGGCCTCCCCGTCCAGCGAGGCGATCCGTCCCGGCAGCGCCGCCGGGTTCTCCCGGGCGGCCGGGGCCGACGTCGGGGGGGCCTCGGGCGCGCCGACGGGGCCGATGGCCAGGTTGCGCTCCGGGTCCTGCAGGTGGGTGACGGCGCTGCGCAGCTTGGCGTCGAAGCGCTCGACCCGGTCGAGGGTGGCCTGGACGTGGGCGACCTTCTCCTGGACGAGGAGCACCTGCGACTTCAGCTGGGCGTTCTCCTCCTTCAGGACCCGGTTCTCCGATGTGGCCGAAAGGAGGGTGAAATAGTGGGTGACGGTGAGGAGCCCCAGGACCGCTGCAGCCCCCCCGCCGACGAGCGCCCGCTTGAGCCAGCGCCGCGGCAGGCGGAACTTCCGCACCGCCTGCGAATGGTCGCTGACCACGATGAGGGTGTACTGGCGGTTGTCGGGGGGATTGGCCATTGGGGTCGGGTGTCCCTCGTTGCCCGGACGAGGAAGGCGAACGGATACCAGCGGCTCCCCCGGCCTGTCAACGCGGTCCGTCATGTGGGCGGATGGC
>DAOMFN010000076.1:2683-5102 GCA_035429785.1 Anaeromyxobacteraceae bacterium | reverse complement strand
CCCATCGGGATCTGCCGCTGCGCGAGGAAGAGCAGCGTGCCGCTCATCCCCATGCAGCCGATGGCCATCCCGATCCAGGGCCAGCGCGCGCCGGACCCGGTCCAGCCGAGCTTGAGGCCGACCGGCCAGCCGATCTCGAACAAGCCTGCGAGCACGAGGTACGTCCACGCCATCGTCGTCCTCCGGCCTCGGATGCGAGGCCCGTGGTGAGCGGGTCGAGTCTGCCACCCCGCAGGCCGGGCGCCAGCAATCGGTCGGGTTAGATCCCGAGCTTCACCGTGGGGATCGGGCGTGGACCTGTCGACCTGGGTGACGGAGCTGAGGCGGCGGCGAGTCTTCCGCGCCCTGGCCGCATACGGCGTGGCCGCGTTCGCCCTCCTGCAGGTCGTCGAGCCGGTGATGCACGGGCTCGGGCTGCCGGACTGGGTGCTTCAGGCCGTGGTGATCGGACTCGGGCTCGGGCTGCCCGTCACGGCGCTCCTGGCCTGGGCCTACGACCTCGGGGCCACCGGGATCGAGCGCACCCCGTCGGACGGGAAGGGCCGGGGCTGGCGGACGGCCGCCCTCGTGCTCCTGGGCCTCCTGCTCGCCGCCCCGGGGGTCGCCTGGTACGTCGTCTTCCGCGGCCGGCCGGGCACGGCCCCTGGCCCTTCCGCGGGAGGCCCGTCGGTGGCGGTCCTTCCTCTCGTCAACGTGAGCGGCGAAGCCGAGAACGAGTACTTCTCCGACGGTCTCTCCGAGGAGATCCTGAACACCCTGGCCCAGGTTCCGGGCCTTCGCGTGCCGGCCCGCACCTCGTCGTTCGCCTTCAAGGGCAAGGCGCTCGACGTCGGCAGGATCGCCGACGCGCTCCACGTGGCGGCCGTGCTGGAGGGCAGCGTCCGGAAGGTGGGAGGGCGGATCCGGGTCACCGTGCAGCTCGTCGACGCCCGGAATGGCTACCACCTCTGGTCGCAGACCTTCGACCGGGAGCTGAAGGACGTCTTCGCGATCCAGGACGAGATCTCCCGCGCCATCGCCGCGGCCCTGGAGCTGAAGCTGGCCCCGGCGGGAGCCCTTCCCTCCGGCAGGCCGGGCGCCACGACGAACCCGGCGGCCTACGAGTCGTACCTGAAGGGTCGCCAGGCGCTCGGCGAGAGGAACCCGGCCTCGATCGAGAAGGCCCGTGCCCACTTCGAGAGGGCGGTCGCCCTCGACCCGGGCTTCGCCATGGCGCTCGCCGACGAGGCCATGGCCGAGGTCATGCTCTCCCGCGACGAGTACGGGAGCGTACCGGTCCCGCAGGCGGTCGCGCGGGCCAGGGCGAGCCTCGAGCGGGCTCGGGCGCTGGCGCCCGACAACCCCGAGGTGCTGGGCGCCGTCGGCTTGATCGAGCTGGAGGCCTCGCGGCCCGAACGGGCGCTGTTGGCCCTCGACCGGGCGCTCCAGCAGAATCCCTCCAGCGCCGAGCTGCGCATGTGGCGCCGGGGTGCGCTCCTCGCCCTCGGCAGGTACGACGAGGCGCTCGCGTCCATCGCGGACGCCATCCAGGTCGATCCGCTCTCCAAGATCGCGCTCCTCAACTACGCCGACGACCTCCAGCGCTTCGGCCGCGACGAGGAGGTGAACCGCGCGGTGGCACGGCTCCGGGCCATCGACGAGAGCTGGGGGCTGCAGGCCCTCGGCGCCATCGCCGCCGCACGCGGCGATCGGGTCGACGCGGTTCGCCACCTGGTCCCCGCCCTGCAGCAGGGACGGGAGCCCGTCGAGCCGGTCCTGGGCCAGGTGCTGGCCGAGGTCGGGTTGCGGGAGGAAGCGCTCTCCGTGGCGAAGAATCGCCCGATCGACGTGGTGGCGGCGCTCGGCGACTTCTCCCAGGTCCTGCAGAGGTCCCGCGAGGCAGCCGAACCCTCCCTGGCCGACTACACCGCCCAGACCTGGTACGGGCTCGGACTCTACGTCACCGGGCGCACCGCCGAGGCCGCCTCCCAGGCCGTGAGCGTCCTCGAATCACCACCGGGACCGTACCTCCCACCGAGCACGCTCGCCGTCCTTGCCGACGCGGCCCGGAGGGGCGGCCAGGCCGTGGAGGCCGCGAAGGCCCGCGAACTCGCCGGCACGCGCCTCGCACAGCAGGCGAGCGCAGGGATGCTCGACCTGTACCTCGACTACGCGCGCGCCGTGCTCGCAGCCTACGACGGGCGGGACGAGGACGCGGCGCGGCGGATCACCGGCCTCGCCTCGGCCGAGCACCCGGTGGTCGGTCCGGCTGACCTGAGGATGCCGGTGTTCTCGCGTCTCTCCCGTCGCCCGGACTTCCTGGCCGCGGCCGGGCGACTCGACGCGACGCTCTCCCGGCAGCGCGACGAGGTGGTGGCGATGCTCTGTGGCTCCCGGCGGGTCTCCCCGACCTGGCAGCCGCAGCCCGCGACCTGCGCGG
>DAOMFN010000076.1:0-2583 GCA_035429785.1 Anaeromyxobacteraceae bacterium | reverse complement strand
TGTGGCTCCCGGCGGGTCTCCCCGACCTGGCAGCCGCAGCCCGCGACCTGCGCGGAATCCACGACCGGTCGATGACCCCGGCCTCCCCGTCGACCGGCCTCCGCCTAGTCGCCGACCTTCACCACGATGACCGTGAAGGTGCCGTCAGGGAGTACGCCTCCCGGTACCTGCGTACGGGCGCGGGTCCGAGAATCGCTCCCACGGGCTTCTGGGAGGCCTGGCAGCGGGAACGGAGTGGGAACGACACGGGCCGTCACCGGCTCGCGCGGGTCGCCTTCGCGCCCTTCAGCCGGGCCTCCAGCGCCCTCGCGTCGCGCAGCACGGCGAGCTCCGGATCGGCCCCCTTCCACATGGCGAGCAGCTCGTCGAGGCGTTCCCGCGCGCGGTCGCGGTCGCCGGACCGCTCGTAGGCCCGTGCGAGCAGCAGCAAGGTCCGCGGAAGGCGCAGGGCCTCCTCCACGCTGGGCCGGCTGGGCATGGGGGCGGCGCGATGGCGCTCCAGGGCCAGGATGGCTTCCCGATCGCGCCCGCGCCCGGCCTCGAGCTCCCCGAGGTAGGCCGACGCGAGCGCCCGGTCGGGCGCGTACTTTCCGGCAGCGATCGCCTGGAACTGGGTCGCCGCCGCGTCGAGCGCTCCCGATCGCCAGCTCGCCACCGCCTCGTAGAGACGGAGCTGCCTCGAACCCGGGACGAGGAGCCGCGCTGCCTCCACAGCGTGTGGCGCGTCGCCGACGAGCGCCAGGTCGACCGGGACGAGGTCCACGCCGCCTCCGGACTCGACGAGCTTCCTCGCCGCGGCCCAGGCCTTGTCGGCGGACCCCGCGTAGGCGTGGATGGCGGTGCGCATCCGCGCGGGCGCTCCGGTCAGATCGGCGAGCGCCACCTCCTCGGGCATGCCGTCCAGGGTGCGGAGCGCGTCCCGGTAGCGCCCCTGGTAGAGGTACACCTCGGCGAGGGCGCCGAGGACGCCCATGCGCGCGGTCGGCCAGGTATCCAGGGGGAAGCCCTTGAGGAGGGACTCGGCTTCCGCGAAGCGGCCCGACCTCGCGAGGCTGCGCGCGTACGACTGGGCGTAGAGCGGGGACACCCCGAGCTCGCTGGCCCGCTCGAAGGCCTGGTGCGCCTCGTCGCGGGAGCCGCTCACCGCGAGTGCCGTGCCCAGGGAATCGTACGCCGTCGCGGTGGGGGCGGCCTTCAGCCACCTCCTCGAGGCCTCGAGCGCGTCGGACTCACGCCCCAGCAGGACGAGGCAGCTCACGAGGTGGTTCTGGGCCTCGGCGTCGGTCGGGTCGAGCGCCACGGCGGCCTGGAAGAAGGGCAGGACGTCGGCGAGGTCGCGCGTGCTTCCCCGGGGACCGAGGAACTCGTGGAAGCGGAGATTTCCCGCCAGGTACTGGATCTCCTTCTCGCGCGGGTAGGCGCGCACGGCGTCCTGGTAGATCGCGTCGGCATCCTCGTGGCGCCCGTCCTGGAGGGCCTTCCAGGCCCGGACGAGGAAGCGCTCCTTCTCCGGGAGGCGGTCCACCGCGCGCAGCGCGGCATCGAGGGCCGCGGTCCGCTCGGCCCGGGGCAGGTCGGTCGACTCGCCCAGGTAGGCGATCCCGTAGTTCGCGAGGGCGAATCCCGGGTCGATGGAGACGGCCTTCTGGAACTCGCGGACGGCCTCCCCGAAGTCGCCACGGGTGGAGGCCATCGCCATCCCCCGGAAGTAGTGCTGGTAGGCGTCCAGGCTGGGCGTGATGGCGTCGGCCACCTTCAGGCTCGACGAGGCCACCTCCGCCGGGCGCTCGCGGAGCCTTTCCCTGGTCCGCTCCGAGAGCCGATCGATCATGGCTGGCACGCTGGCCTTGCCCTTCCCGTCCTCCTTCAGCGTGAAGAGGTACGTGCTCGTCGACGGGTCGAGCGCCTTCACCTCGATGGTGTAGACGGAGTCGAAGCGGTGGATGGCCGCGAGCACGAGCGCGCGGACGTCGGCCTTGCGTCCGACCTCGCGCCCCAGCGTCTCGTCGATCCGCGGGATCGACGCGTGCCCCATCTGCCGGAGGATGTCGACCATCCGGGAGCGCGTCAGCACCTCGAGGCGCCGGGACTGCTCGAGCGAGGTGATGAGGAGGCCGGAGAGCGCATCGAGCTCCGGCTCGCCGGTGTCGTTCTCGAAGTCGGCCACCGCGACCGGGATCCGGGCGCCCACGGGCGCTTCGGGCCGCTCGGCGGCCGGCCCCCGAAGGAGGAACCAGGCCACCCCCGGGGTTGCCGCGACGACGCCGAGCCCGAGCACGAGGGCGGCCAGGCGAGTGCGCGCCGGACCAGGTCTCCTGGCCAGGCCTTCGGCGGTGCTCGCCGGTGGCGTCCGCTCGATGCCGGTTCCCTTGAGATCGAACACCCAGGCGAGCGCGGAGGTGATGGGAAACCCAGCGGCGAGGGCCGCCACGACGACCTTCAGCGTCCACTCGGGCAGGTCGAGCGCGTGCATCAGGGGCTCCGCGACCTGGAGCACGGCGAAGGAGACCACGCCCCAGCCGATGAGCGCGCGGACCACGCGCCGCCGCTTGAGCTCCGCGATGAAGTCGCCGATCCCGGCCA
>DAOMFN010000075.1:0-7376 GCA_035429785.1 Anaeromyxobacteraceae bacterium | reverse complement strand
CCGGCCGCATCGGCCGCACCGGCGACCACCAGGCCCTCGAAGCGGCCCGCCGCCCGCCCGGGCGTGCTCGCCACCGCCGACTCCCTGGAGGGGCTCGAGCTCCCGCCGGCGTCGAGCGGCGAGGGCATCCTCTTCGTGAACGCCAGCCCCTGGGCCGAGATCGAGCTCGACGGCCGGTCCGCGGGCTACACGCCCCGTGAGATGCGCCTCGCCGCGGGGCGCCACCGCCTGCGCCTCGTCCACCCCTCCAGGGGTGCGGTGGAGCGGGTCGCGGTGGTCGTGGCCGGGCAGCGCGTCCGGGTCGAGGTCCCGCTCGACCCTCCCGCCGCGCCCTGACGCACTCCTGACCACGGCCTGAATCCCCCGGACGGGCTCCGCTCCCGCGGGCCCGCGACGTCCCTCGTCCACCCGACGCGCCGGCGGTCCATGGCCGTTGACGCGATCCATTGAATGGACTAGCGTGTCGCCAGGATTCACTGAACACGATTCTCAATGGAATTCCTGGTTCCACAGAGCGAGATCGGCCGGCTCGAGCGGGAGCGGGCCGGAGGCATCACCAGCCGCGAGGTGGTGCGGATCTTCGAGTCGCGCGGCGCGAGGCTGTCGGAGTCGACCTTCCGGAAGTACGTCCAGGTCGGGCTCCTGCCCCGCAGCCGCCGCGTGGGGCGCAAGGGCAAGCACACCGGCTCGACGGGCCTCTACCCGGTCGACGTCGTGCGCCGCATCAACCTCATCAAGAGGATGATGGCGGAGGGGATGACCCTCGAGGAGATTCGTGGCAGCTTCGTGGGCCTGAAGAACCAGCTCTGGGACGTCGAGCAGGGGTTCGCGGCGCTCCTCGCCGAGCTCGCGCGCAAGGCGCAGGCGCACCCCAGCCGGCGGGAGATGGAGGGAGAGCTGGGCCGGGCGGAGCGCGAGGTGCGGCAGGCGCTCCGGCGCATCGAGAGGGTGGGGGGACGGGTCGCCACGGTGAGGCGAGAGGTCCTGGAGGCGGGTTGAGCATCGGCCGGTGGCCCGTGAGGGGCGGGCGGCGGCGCGGATGGGGAAGGGAGGCGGCGTGATGAACGAGGCGAGGCGGAGCGAGGGACCGGATCCGGTGGACGACGGCTACGAGGCCGTGGAGCCCGAGGCGGAGGACGGAGCGGGCGACGCCGCCGCGGAGGGCGACGAGCGGCGCGGGCGCAGGCGGTCCCGCACGATGTCGCGCAAGGAGATCGCCCGGGAGCTGCGCCGTCAGCGTGCGCTCGGCGTCATCGATCCCGAGGTCGAGGAGATCATCCGCGAGGTGGAGGCGCAGCGGCCCCGCAACCGGGCGGACTGCGCGGCCGGCCCCCGCCCGTGCATGTTCATCTCCTGCAAGCACCACCTGTACCTGGACGTGAACCCGGCCACCGGCTCCATCAAGCTCAACTTCCCGGACAAGGAGATCTGGGAGATGGCGGAGACCTGTGCGCTCGACGTCGCCGACCGCGGCGGCATCACGCTCGAGGAGGTGGGGGCCATCATGAACCTCACCCGGGAGCGCATCCGCCAGGTCGAGACCCGCGGGCTGCTCAAGCTCCGGGCCATGGCCGAGGACGAGCCCCGTTCCCGGCTGGGGAACGGCACCGACCGGTAGGCCGGGCGGGCCCCGGCCCGCTTGAACTCCCGGCAGACGGAGGCTAGAAGGGACGCCCCGCCCAACCGGAGGTGTCCCTTGGCCGTCCGTCGCGCGCTGCTCTCCGTCTCCGACAAGACCGGGCTCGTGCCCTTCGCGCGCCGGCTGGCGGCGAAGGGGGTCGAGCTGCTCTCCACCGGTGGCACGCAGAAGGCCCTCGCCGACGCCGGCCTCCGCGTGGTCCCGGTCGGCGAGTACACCGCCGCCCCCGAGATCCTCGGCGGGCGCGTGAAGACGCTCCACCCCCGCGTCCACGGCGGCATCCTCTACCGGCGCGGGCTCGCCTCCGACGAGGCGGACGTGAAGGCCCGCGACATCCCGCCCATCGACCTCGTGGTGGTGAACCTCTACCCCTTCCGGGAGGCGGTCGCCGCGGGGAAGCCCTTCGCCGAGGTGGTGGAGGAGATCGACATCGGCGGGCCGGCCATGGTCCGCAGCTCGGCGAAGAACTCGGCACACGTCGGCATCGTGGTGGACCCGGCCGACTACGACCGCGTCGCCGGGGAGATCGAGGCCCAGGGCGCGCTGTCCGACGCCACCCGCTTCGACCTCATGCGGAAGGCCTTCGCCCACACCGCCGCCTACGACGCGGCCATCGCCGAGTACCTCTCGTCCCGGGCCGCGCCGGACGCGGAGCCGGCGCACTTCCCGGCCACGCTCGCCGCCACCTGGAACAAGGTGCAGGACCTCCGCTACGGGGAGAACCCGCACCAGGCCGGCGCCTTCTACCGGTCCCCGCGCGAGCCCGACGAGCCCACCATCGCCTTCGCCCGGGTGCTCGGGGGCAAGGAGCTCTCCTACAACAACCTCCTCGACCTCGAGGCGGCGCTGGCCGCCGTGAAGGAGTACGACGCGCCCGCCTGCGTGGTCATCAAGCACAACACGCCGAGCGGGGTCGCCGTCGCCGCCACGCCGGCCGAGGCCTTCGCGCGCGCGCGCGACTGCGACCCGGTCTCGGCCTTCGGCGGGATCGTGGCGCTGAACCGCCCGGTCGACGCCGCGGCCGCGAAGGAGCTCGCCGGCCTGTTCCTCGAGTGCGTGGTGGCGCCGGCCTGGTCGGCGGAGGCCCGCGAGATCCTCGCCTCGAAGAAGAACCTCCGGCTGCTCGAGGCCCCGCGCCTCGCCGACCCGCGCACGAGCTGGAAGCGCCGCCCCGAGGAGGCCCGCGAGCTCCGCTCCATCCCCGGCGGGCTCGTGGTCATGGACCGGGACCTCGGGTCGATCCGGCGCGAGGACTGCAAGGTGATGACGAAGCGGGCGCCGACCGAGAAGGAGTGGCAGGACCTGCTCTTCGCGTGGAAGGTCGTGAAGCACGTGAAGTCGAACGCCATCGTCTTCGCCGCGGGAGACCGGACGCTCGCCATCGGCGGCGGCCAGACCAGCCGCGTCGAGTCGGTGAAGATCGCCCGGATGAAGGCGCGCTTCCCGCTCCAGGGAAGCGCCGTCGGCTCCGACGCCTTCTTCCCGTTCCCGGACGGCGTGGAGGAGATCATCCAGGCCGGGGCCACCGCCATCATCCAGCCCGGAGGCTCGGTGCGGGACGCCGAGGTGGTCGCCGTGGCCGACGCGGCCGGGGTGGCGATGGTGGCCACCGGGATGCGTCACTTCCGGCACTAGGCACCCCGCCCGGGACCCCCGCCGGCCGTGGTATACCGCCCTCGCATGCGCGTCCTCGTCGTCGGCGGGGGAGGGCGGGAGCACGCCCTCGCCTGGAAGATCTCGAAGAGCCCTCTCGTGGAGAAGGTGTTCTGCGCCCCGGGCAACCCGGGCACGGCGCGGCACGCCGAGAACGTCGCCATCGGCGCGGAGGACGTCGACGCGATCGCCGCCTGGGCGGCCGCGAACCGGATCGACCTCGTCGTGGTGGGTCCGGAGGCGCCGCTCGTGCTGGGACTGGCCGACCGGCTCTCCGCCGCCGGCATCGCCGTCTTCGGCCCGTCCGCGGCCGGCGCCCGGCTCGAGGGCTCGAAGGCCTTCGCGAAGGAGATCATGGAGGCCGCGGGCGTCCCCACGGCGGCCCACGGAACGTTCGAGGCGCTCGCCCCGGCCATCGAGCACGCCCGCGCCGCCGGAGGCCGGGTGGTGGTGAAGGCCGACGGGCTCGCCGCCGGCAAGGGCGTCGTGGTCTGCGGCGACCTCGCCGAGGCCGAGCAGGCGCTCCGCTCCATCCTCGTCGACCGGGTCCACGGCACGGCCGGCGCCCGCGTGGTGGTGGAGGAGCGGCTCGAGGGTCCCGAGGCGTCGATCATCGCGCTCGTCGACGGCGAGCGGGTGCTCGTCCTCCCCGCCGCGCAGGACCACAAGCGCATCTTCGACGGCGACCGCGGTCCGAACACCGGCGGCATGGGGGCCTTCTCCCCCACGCCCCACGTGGACGACGCGCTCGTGGCCGACGTGGAGCGGACCGTGTTCCTGCCGGTGGTCCGGGAGATGGCGCGGCGGGGCACGCCCTTCCGGGGCGCGCTCTACGCCGGGCTCATGCTGACGAGGAACGGTCCGCGGGTCCTCGAGTTCAACGCCCGCTTCGGCGACCCCGAGACCCAGCCCATCCTCATGCGCCTCTCGAGCGACCTCGTCCCGGCGCTCCTCGCCGCGGCGCGAGGCGATCTCACCGGCGTACGGCTCGCGGTGGACCCTCGGGCCGCGGTCGGCGTGGTGATGGCCGCGGAGGGCTACCCCGGCCGGGTGACCGTGGGGGACGCCATCGAGGGCGCCGACGGCCCGTTCGCCGCCGACGTGCAGGTCTTCCAGGCGGGCACCCGCCGCGGACCCGACGGGCGGCTCCTCACCGCGGGCGGCCGGGTCCTCACCGCCTGCGCCCTCGGCGCGGACCGGGCCGAGGCCGCCACCCGGGCCTACGAGGCGGCCGGCAAGATCCAGTTCCGCGGGGCGCAGTACCGGCGCGACATCGGGCGTTCGGGCCCGGGGGAGGGAACGTGAGCGCGAAGGTCCTCATCCTCATGGGATCCGATTCCGACTGGGAGGTCATGTCCGAGGTCCGCAAGGCGCTCCTCGAGATGGGGGTCGAGTCGGAGGTCCACGTGTCGTCGGCCCACCGCACCCCGGAGCGGACCGGCGCGCTCGCCCGGGAGGCGGCGGGTCGCGGCATCCGCGTCATCGTCTGCGGCGCCGGCGCCGCCGCCCACCTCGCAGGCGTGGTGGCCGCCGAGTCCGAGCTCCCCGTGCTCGGCGTCCCGCTCGCAGCGAGCGACCTCTCGGGGCTCGACGCGCTCCTCTCCACCGCCCAGATGCCGGGCGGGGTGCCGGTGGGCACGCTGGCCATCGGCAAGGCCGGCGCCCGGAACGCCGGGCTGCTCGCCGCCCGCATCCTGGCGCTCTCCGACCCGGCGGTGGCGGGGAAGGTGCGCGAGCAGCGGACCCGGATGGCCCGGGAGGTCGAGGCCAAGGACGCCGCGCTCCAGGCGCGGCTCCAGGCCGAACCCAAGGCGTGACGCGGCTCGACCGCTACCTCGCCCGCGAGATCCTGCTGCCGTTCGCGGCGGCGCTCCTGTTCCTCACGCAGCTCCTGCTCGCCTCCCAGCTGCTCGCGCAGGCCGACGTCCTCTTCGGCAGCGGGGTCTCGCCCGGCGACCTCGTCCTCATCCTCGTCGACTTCCTCCCCCACCTCCTCGAGTACGTCCTGCCGGTGGCCTTCCTGCTCGGAGCCGTGCTCGGGGTGGGCCGGCTTGCGGAGGACCGCGAGGTGGTGGCCCTCTCGGCGGTGGGCATCTCGCCGGTGCGGCTCGTCCGGGTGCCGCTCCTCCTCGGGGGGGCGGTGTCGGCGGTCGCGCTCCTGCTCGCGCTGGTGGTGGCGCCGGCCGGCCTGCGCGACGCCGGCCGGCGGATCGACGACGTCATCCGGCGCAACCTCCAGGGCGAGATCCGCTCCGGCGTCTTCTTCGAGGGCATCCCCGGCCTGACCCTCTACGCCGCCCGGTCCGGCCCGGCCGGGCTGACGGACGTGCTCATCGCCGATCGCACGAACCCGCAGGCCCCGGTCCTCACGCTCGCCCGTCACGGGCGCCTCGAGGCCGGCCGTGGCGGGGGCATGCGCCTCGTCCTGCAGGACGGGGAGGTGCACCGGGAGGAGCCCGGCGCGAAGGACTACGTGGTCGTGCGGTTCGCCCGCGCAGCGGCCGACCTCGGGATCGGCGCCGCGCTGGAGGATCGGAACTGGATCAGCACCTCCCCGTTCGAGCTCTCCCCCCGGGAGATCCTGGGCAAGGTCGAGACCGAGGGGGAGGACAGGCGGCTCTACTGGACCACCTTCTTCTGGCGTCGCAGCGCCGTCCCCCTCGGCATCCTGGCGCTCGGGCTCCTGGCGGTTCCCATCGCCTCGCTCCGCCGCGGCGGCCGGGCGGCCGGGTACGCCGCGTCCCTCTTCGCCGTCGTGGCCTACTACGCGCTGCTCCGCACCGGGGAGGCGATGGGGCACCAGGGCGTCCTCCCTCCCTGGCTCGGGGCCAACCTCGCCAACCTGGCCACCCTGGGCGTTGCGGTGGCGCTCCTCGCGATCCTGGCGCGGCGGGGGACGGGGGCGGTGCGGTGACGCTCTTCCTCCACCTGGCGCGCCGAGCGCTCCTCACCTTCCTCGGGGCGCTCGTCGGCGTGGTCGTGCTCTTCGTGGCGGTGGAGTTCGCGGAGGGCGCGTCGGCCTTCCAGGGGGAGGGTGCGCTCGGCGCGGCTGCGAGGGTCTACGGCTACCGGGCGGCCGCCCTCGCCTGGCAGGTGGCCCCGGTGGCCATGCTGCTCGCGGCGTCGCTGGTCGCGAGCGGTCTGCGCCGCACCCGGGAGTACGACGCGCTCCGCGCCCTGGGGCTCGGTCCCTGGCGTGTCGTCCTGCCCGTGCTCGCGGTGGCGGGCCTGGTGGCGGTCGCGATGGTCGCCCTCGACGACGGCTTCTCGGCGGAGGCGGCGGCCCGTGCCGACGCGATCAAGGCGTCCCGTGGCGCGCACGTGGGGGCCTGGGCGCGGTGGCAGGACCGCAAGACCTGGTTCCGCGGCAAGGGCGGCCGGCGCATCTACGAGCTGCGCGGGGCCGGCCCGGAGGGGTCGTTCGAGCGCGTCACCATCCTCGACATGGGGCAGGACTTCCGGCTCGAGCGGCGGGTCGACGCGGCCCGGATGATCCCGGCGGCGGACGGGAGCTGGACGCTCGAGGAGGTGGAGGAGCGCCGCTTCGAGCCCGACGGGGCGATGGTGCTCGAGGGGGTCGAGCGCCGCTCCTACCGGTTCGAGGAGGACCCGGAGGCCTTCGCGGTCCGTCCCGGATGGCCGACGCAGATGACGAGGGCGGTGCTCGCCGAGCAGGTGGCGGTGCGCTCGCGGCTGGGCCTTCCCACGGCGGAGTACGCGCTCGAGCTGCAGCGCAAGCTGGCCCATCCGTTCTCCGCGGTGCCGGCGAGCCTGCTCGGGCTCGCGCTGGCCCTCCGGCGCAACCGCCGCGGCTTCGTCACCGCCTCCCTGGCGGAGGCCGTCGGGATCTCGCTCGCCTCCTACGGCCTGCAAGGGCTGGCCTCGTCGATGGCCCGGTCGGGACAGCTCCAGCCCGCGATCGCCGCGTGGATGCCGGATGCGGTCGTCGCGCTGGCCGGCCTCTGGGCGCTCTGGCGCTGGCGGTGAGCCCGGTGGCCTCCGTCACCCGGAGCGTGGCCGAGGCGGCGCTCGCCCTGCGCCGGGGCGGACTCGTCGTCTACCCGACCGAGACCTTCTACGGGCT
>DAOMFN010000074.1:5982-7384 GCA_035429785.1 Anaeromyxobacteraceae bacterium | reverse complement strand
GAGGTCTCCACGCAGCCGTACATCATCGGGAGGGGCCCGATGGCCACGACCATGTCGGGCTTCTGGGTCTCGAGGATCTCCTTCAGCGCCACGGTGACGAAGCCGGGCTTGCCGTAGCTCCCGTCGTCCGTGCACACGATGAGCTCGTCGGAGTACTTCTTGAACTTGTCCTCCCAGAAGACGAGGTCCTTGTTGCGGAAGCCGATGATGGAGGTGGTCTTGCAGCCGGCCTCCTTGAAGGCGCGCAGCTGCGGGAACACCGGGGCGACGCCCAGGCCGCCGCCGACGAAGACGACGTGCTTGTTCTCGACGATGTGCTGGGGAACGCCGAGCGGGCCGACGAAGTCCTCGAAGGTGTCGCCCTGCTTGTAGTTCTCCATCATCTCCTTCGTCGTCTTGCCGAGCGCCTGGATCACCATCGTGATGGTGCCGGCCTCGCGGTCGTAGTCGGCGACCGTGAGCGGGATGCGCTCCGCGCCCTCGCGCAGGCGCAGCATGACGAAGTGGCCGGCCTCTGCCGACCGCGCCACGTCGGGCGCCTCGACCTCCCAGAGGAAGGTGGTGGGAGAGAAGGTCTGGTGGCGGACGATCTTGTACATGGGCGTCGGTTCCTTCTGGCGCTGGGAGGTCCCGCGAGGGTTTCCGGCGGGACGACGTTGGTACCAGCGCAGCCGGTACCCGTCAAGGACGACGCGAGCGGGGGGCGACGCCAAAAAGGCCTTGAGTGGCGGCGAGTTGCAATGACGCAGGGCCTCGATCGGGTGGCTGGCTTGCGTGACGCGCCACGCCGCGACAGGAACAGGGCATGGCGAGCGAGCGATCCGCCTCCCACCTGGCCCCCGGCTACCTCGTCGCCGCGCCGGGGCTGCGCGATCCGAACTTCGCCGGATCGCTCGTGCTCATGACCGGACACCGGCGGGACGGGGCGATGGGCTTCGTCGTGAACCGGCCGGCCCCGATGACGGTGGCGGGGATGCTGGGTGCGGTGGACGCGGCCCTCGGCGGCCTGGCCCGGTCCTCGGCGCTGGCCGGACAGCCGGTGCTCGTGGGCGGCCCGGTCTCGCCGGAGCAGGTGTGGCTCCTCTACCGGCGGGGCGCGGCCGGCGAGGACGACGACGCCATCCGCGTGGGACGACGGTTCGCGGTGGGGAGCTCGCGCCCGGTCCTGGAGGCCATCCTGCGGGGGGCGGACGCGGGGCCGGTCCAGCTCTTCGTGGGCTACGCGGGCTGGGCACCCCTGCAGCTGGAGACCGAGATCTCGCAGGGATCCTGGGTCCCGCTCGGCTTCGACGAGGACCTCGTGACCACCGTTCCCGTGGCCGATCGATGGGCGACGGCGGTCCGCCGGCTCGGCCTCGACCCCGGCGGCTTCCTCGTCGGGGGCGGCGGCGCGATGGCCTGA
>DAOMFN010000074.1:0-5882 GCA_035429785.1 Anaeromyxobacteraceae bacterium | reverse complement strand
CCCGATGGCCACCGTCACGCTGAAGGGCAACCCCATCCACACGAACGGCGAGCTCCCCGCCAAGGGCTCGAAGGCTCCCGCCTTCACCCTCACCGGCGTCGACCTGAAGGACGTCGGCCTGGGCGAGTGGAAGGGCAAGAAGAAGATCCTGAACATCGTGCCCAGCCTCGACACCGCGGTCTGCGCCACCTCCACCCGCAGGTTCAACGAGACCGGCGGCAAGCTGCCGAACACCGTGGTGCTCGTCATCTCGGCCGACCTGCCCTTCGCCATGAAGCGCTTCTGCACGACCGAGGGGCTCCAGAACGTCGTCAGCCTGTCGCTCATCCGCGGCAAGCACTTCGCGAAGGACTACGGCGTCCTGCTGCAGGACGGCCCGCTCGCCGGGCTCACCGCCCGCGCGGTGGTGGTGCTCGACGAGAACGACAACGTCGTCCACACCGAGCTCGTGCCGGAGATCGGGCAGGAGCCGAACTACGACGCCGCGCTCGCCGCCGCGAAGTAGCCAGGGCACGCCGGACCGGTCCGTGGCCCTGCGCCTCCGGGACCTCGCCGATCGGGGTGGGGAACCGGGGGCGCCTCCGTCCGCGCTCCTCGCCCGCGGCGTGGCCGACGTGGGGCGCGCGGCGGCGCTCCTCGCCTCCGACCGGGCGCTCCTGCGGGCGGCGCTCGTCCCCACCGCCCTCACCTTCCTCGGCTGCGCCGCGCTGGCGGCGCTCGTGGCGCGCCGGCACGACGGTTCCTTCTTCCGGGCCGCCTTCGCCGCATTCGTGGCCATCTCCTCGATGCCGCCCACCCTGCTCTGGCCGCTCTGGCTGCGCCTGGGCAAGGAGGCCCGGCGGGCGCTGGGCGCCTCGCCCGGGGAGGAGGAGCGCCCCGGGGAGCGCTACGCGAGGACGCTGGCGCGGGAGGCCGCGAAGGCGCTCCGCCAGACCGCGGTGGTGGCGGTGGGGCTCGCGCCGGTCTTCTTCGTCGTCGAGCTCGTCCCCGGCGTGGGGCACGGCGTGACGGTGGCGCTCGGCGTGGCCTGGGCCTGGTACTGGGTGGTGCTCGACGCGCTCGAGATCCCGGTGGAGCTCTCCCCGGGCCGCCTCGGGCCGGGGGAGCCTCCCTGGTTCGAGCGCGGGCTCGTCGCCCTGGGGAGGCGGTCGCGCTGGCTCCGCTTCCTCGGATGGGCCGGCCGCTTCGCGGGCTGGCTGGCCCGCCCCTGGCGCCACCAGGCCACGTTCACCGAGCGTCACCGCTGGGAGTCGGCCGGCTTCGGCGTCGGGGCCGGGGCGTTCCTGGCCGCCCCCGTGGTGGGGGTCTTCTTCCGCGCGGTGGCCATCACCGCGGCCACCGCGATGGTGGCCCGGCGGGAGCCCCCGTCCGGGTACACGCACCCGGAGTAGCGGTCCGGCGAAGTGGAAGTCCCGGCCGATCGGGCCTACTCTTCCCGAGGCTGCCTCCACGAAAGGATGCCCCATGCGTTCGCTTCGCACGTCCCTCCTCGCCGTCGCCGCCGTCGCCTCCCTGTCCCTCCCGTCGGCCGCGCGCGCCGAGACCTACCTCGCCCTGAAGGGCGGCGTCTGGGTTCCCACCGCCAACGAGGGCTGGAGCGCCATCACCGGCGCCGGCAGCTCCATCGCCAGCGGGAAGATGCCCACCTCCGGCGACGTCGAGCTCGCCTACGGCGCCACCCTCGGCATCATCGGCGCCCAGATCGGCGCCGGCTACATGTGGAACACCGCCACCGACGCCGCCTCGGGCGCCCAGGTGAAGACGAACGGCGTCCCGTTCTACGCGGTCGGGCAGCTGCGCCTGCCCATCTTCTTCATCCAGCCGTACCTCGAGCTGGGCATCGGCGGCTTCGCGAACTTCGCGAGCGCCCAGGCGTCCCTGCCCGGCGGCGTCACCTCCTCCAGCGCCACCAAGGTCTCGTTCATGGCCATCGGCGGCGTGGGCGTGGACTTCCTCCTCGGGCCCATCCTGCTCGGCGCCGAGGGGCGCTACCTGTACATCACCGAGCAGACGTTCGACTGGGGCAACCTGAAGCCGTCGGGCGTGACCATCACCGCCAACGTCGGCTACGTCTTCTAGGCGCCGGGGCCGTCGCCCCGGGTCACTTCGCCCGGTCGGCCGCCTCGAGGATCCGCGCCGCCGCCGCCGGGTCGACCCGCGAGAGGAGCAGGAGCTCCTGGTCGTAGTCCCGGTGGCGGTTCTCGGTGGCGTTCACCTTCTCCTCCTGGATCCCGGTGAAGGTGACGAAGCAGGTCTTCTTCTCGCCCGGCTTGCCGCGGATGAGGTAGCGGAAGCCCTGGCGGTTCGCGTCGGTCTCGGTCTCGAGGACCCCGTCGTCGTCCCGCGTGGTGGCGTGCCCCCGGTTGAGGAAGTTGGTGATGAACCCCTGCTCGTCCTGCCCGACGAGCTTCCGGTCGGCCCCCACGAGGTGGAAACCCTGCTCGGCGACGAGCCTCAGCGCGTCCACCCACAGCTCCTCGCAGGGCTTCGGGAACGCGTAGCTCCGCATCGCGTCGGCGACGTAGGCCTGCCGGGTGCCGCCGTGGGTCAGGGTCGCGCAGCCCGCGGCCGCGAGGAGCACCACCGCGCCGAGTCCCACCGTCAGCTTGCTCATCCGCCCTCCTCCAGGGTTCGCCGGAGCGCCTCGAGCCCGGCAAGGTCCTCCGACCAGAGCAGGCCGAGCTCCACCTCCGCGCCGCCCTGCGCCGGGGCCCAGCACACCTTGAGGCGCCAGCGCTCCTGCTCGCAGGCCTTCCGGATCTCGAAGCGGACGCCGCGCCCCTCGCGGCGCACCCGCGCGAGCGCCTGCGCCGCCTGTTCCGGGAGATCCATGGCGCGACAGTAGAGCACGGATCGGGGGAAGTGGAGGGCGCTATCCGCCCGCGGCCCGCGCCGCCACGTCGCAGCGGAGCCGTCCGATGAGCGGGACGTGATCGGAGAGCCCCGCGAACGGGCTGGCCCGGTCGCCGAAGCGGGCGGTGCCGTCCAGGTCGAGGAAGCGCACGCCGTTCCCGTGGAAGAGGTGGTCGAGGTGCATCCGCAGCCGCAGGAATCCAGCGGTGGGGTAGGCGCGGACGTTCCCGTGGTCGAGCTGTCCGAGCTCCTGCTGGGCGCAGTGGAAGCCCGCCGACTCGGTGAGGAAGCGGAACACCGGCGACCCGGGCGCGGAGTTGAAGTCCCCGCAGACCACGAAGGGCTCGCCGCTCGCGAGCCGCTCCACGAAGGCGGCGAGGGTCCTCGCCTCGTGGAGCTGGTTCGGACCCCATCCCATCCGCTCGGCCTGCGTCCAGAAGCCCTTCGCGAAGGGGGTGGGCAGCGAGATGTGGGTGTTGAAGACGTGGAGCCGCCGACCCGACGGGGCCTCGACCTGGAGGTGGGCGCAGATGCGCGCCTGCTTGCGGTCCTTGAAGCGCTCCACGTGGTGGTGGGTGATGTGGTGGGGCGAGTCGACGTTGTGGGACACGACCTTCAGCCGGCGCGTGTTCACGACGATGGCGAGGCCGTGGGTCGTGATGTTCAGGCGCCGGATCCGGTTCGCGTGGGCGCCGAAGTAGAAGCCGTCGTACGGGAAGGGGCGCCCGGAGTGGGCGAAGGCCCGTTCCATCTCGGCCATGAACGACTCGAGCTGGGTCTCGCCGCTCCGGGCCCGCCCGTGGGCCAGGCGGGAACGCAGCGAGATGGTCTCGATCTCCTGCAGGCAGACCACGTCGGGGGCCGGGTCGAGCGCGGCGAGCGCGCGGGCGATGCGGTGCTCCGGTCCCCGGGTCGAGGCGAGCCCCTTCAGGGCGTGGCCGAAGTACCGGACGTTGTAGCTGACGACGCGGAGCGCGGAGGAGCGAGGCATGGTCCCCCCGATCATGTGACCGGCCGCTGGTTGCCGCAACCGGGTCTACCGAAAGGGTCCGCTCCGTCCGGGACAGGGCGGAGGCGAGCGCGGGACGCCCTCGATCCGGTACCATCCGGGGATGGTCCCGGATCCGCTCCACCCTCCGGAGGGAACCGAGTCGTGGAGCCTCGCCCCGGCGCGGGCGCCCTCCGAGCGCCGCCCCTACCTCCTCGTCCTCTCCGGCCCGCAGCTCGGGGAGATCCTGCCCCTCGAGCCCGGACGGGAGCTCGTCCTGGGACGGGACCCGGCCTGCGACTTCCCGGTCCGCGACACCGGGGTCTCCCGGCGCCACGCCTCGGTGACGGCCGGCCCCGACGGCCTGCGGGTGCGGGACCTCGGCAGCACGAACGGCGTGTTCGTCGAGGGAACGCGGGTGGGAGACTGCACCGTCGTCGAGGGTCAGCGGCTCCAGATGGGCATGCACACGGCGCTCAAGTACTGCCTGTGCGACGACCTGGAGATCTCCTTCCAGCGCCGCCTCGCCGAGGGGGCGCTGCTCGACCCGGAGACCGGCCTCTTCAACCGGCGCCACTTCGACGACCGGCTCGCCGCCGAGCTCGTCACCTCCCAGCGGGCGGTGCGGCCGGTCTCGCTCCTGCTCGTCGACGTGGACGGCTTCGCCCGGGTGAACGCGGCGCACGGGCGCGCCGCGGGGGACGAGGCGCTCTCGCTCGTGGCCCGTCTGGTCAAGTCGGCGGTGCGCCGGGAGGACGTCCTGGCCCGGCTGTCGGGCGAGGAGTTCGGCGTCGTGGCGCGGGAGACGCCGCTCTCGGCCGGGCGTGCGCTCGGGGAGCGGATCCGCAAGGCCGTGGAGCGGGGTCGCCTCTCCGTCGCGGGGCAGGAGCTCGCCCTCACCGTGAGCGTGGGCGTGCTCGGCATCGACTCGCTCGCCACGTACACGCCCGGGCGGACCGAGGCGCGGGCGCTGGAGCTCGCCGAGGGCGCGCTGCGCCGGGCGCTCCATGCGGGCGGCAACCGGGTCGAGGCCGAGGGGCCGCTCGCCCTGCCCTGACGGCGCGCTCCACGTCCGGCCGTCCCGGCCGCGGCGCTACGGCGTCCCGCCGAGGTCCTCGATCTCGCGCTCCACGTCCTTGCGGTCGTCGGCGTCGGGGCGCAGCGCGAGGTACTTGCGGAGCTCCTGCACGGCGAGCGCCTTCTGCCCGCGCTCCTTGTGCCAGAACCCCAGGTAGCGGTGGGGCATGGGGTTCCCGGGATCGGCGGCGGCGGCCTTCTCGAACCAGGGCACGGCGGCCCGCAGCCCCTGCGCCTCGTTCACCGTGCGGGCGATGAGCCAGAGCACCTCCACCCGCGCCGGGTCGCTCCGCAGCACCTGCTGGTAGAGCGCGACCGCGTCCTGGGCCTTCCCGGTCCGCGCCAGGCAGCCGGCGAGGTCGATCCGCGCCGCGGTCCGTCCCGGAGCGGCCTCCAGCGCCTTTCGGAACTGGGGGATGGCCTGCTTGCAGTCCCCCTGGGCGGCGAGGAGCCGTCCCAGGTGCTCCGGGCCCTCCGGGTCCGCCGGCGCTGCCGCCGCGGCCGCCCGGTAGGCGGCGAGCGCCTCGCCGACCTGCCCGGAGCGCTCGAGCGCCTCGCCGAGCTGGACGGAGTAGGCGGGATCGGAGGGGGCGAGCTGCGCGGCCCGGCGGAACCGGTCGATGGCGGCGCCCGTCTCCCCCTTGGCGAGCAGCGCCTTGCCCAGCCAGAGCTGGGCCTCGGCGAGGTTCGCGTCGGCGGCCGTGGCCTGCTCGAGCTGCTTCAGCGCGGCGTCGGCGTCCTTCTGCTCGAGCAGGAAGGGGCCGAGCCGCACGCGGACGAGCGCGCCGCGGGGATCGAGGGCGAGGGCCGCGTCGAGGGCCTTGCGCGCCGCCTCCGGCTCGCCGGCCCGCCAGAGGGACCACCCGAGCAGGAGCTGGGCCTCCGCCGACGCCGGATCGGCGACCACCGCCCGGCTGGCGAGCTCCTTCGCTCGCGCCACGTCGCCCTGCAGGAGCGCGATGCG
>DAOMFN010000073.1:4247-7394 GCA_035429785.1 Anaeromyxobacteraceae bacterium | reverse complement strand
GGGGGGGGACGGCCCCCGCGCGCCTGCGCCTCGAAGGTGGTGGGGGCCTCGTCGGGGGGAAGCACCTGCTCCGGCGCCCCGGCGGCGCGGACCGGATCGACCCGATCCCGCCAGTCCCTGCACCCGGCCGTCGCGAGGAGCACCGCGAGCGCCAGCGCCGATCGGGCGACCCGCCTCATGGGACCCGCAGCCGGAGGCACGGCGCCGAGGCCGGGCACAGCGACCGGAACTGCTCCCCCTGGCGGATCGCCTCCGGGACGGCGTCGCGGCCGACCTCCTCGAACCCCCAGGCGAGCGCCATGTCCCGCACGGTCGTGGTGAGGATGAAGAGCTCCCGGACCCCGAGCTCCCGGGCGAGCGCCACCGCGCGCTGGTGGAGCGCGCGCCCCACGCCGCGTCCCCTCGACCCGGGCTCCACCGCGAAGGAGCGCAGCAGCCCCTCCGCGCCGTGCACCTCGAGCCCGATGCAGCCGACGAGCCGGCCCGCCTCGCGGGCCAGGAGGAAGCGCTGGCCGGGGAGCCCCATGTCCTCGTCCCGCAGCCCGCTCGACCGGACCAGCGCGCGGAGGTCCGGGAGGTCTCCGGGATCGGCGGGCGCGATCTCCATGGAGCGCACCATACACCGGCGCGACGCGAGGCCGACGGCGACACGGTCACTGGTAGGTCTTCCACCCCGGCCACTCGCGGGCCACGGAGAACCTCGGGCCGCGTGCGACCACGATGGGGACACGGCGCTGCGGGCGGGTGCAGTCGGCACAGGTCGCCACGGCGACCTCGGACACCGAGTCGAACTTGCCCTCGAGGCCGCGCGGATTCACCCCCACGGCGACGTAGGTCCTCGTCGACCCGGGCGGAGGGCCCCAGTCGTGGAAGGAGTTGTGCGTCGCGAAGACCCGGGGCAGGCCGAGTCCGGGACCGTACAGCTCGAGCGCACCGGCGATCCCGTAGTTCTCGGTCACGAGCACCGCCTCCCGCCGCTCGTCCTCGGGCAGGGACCGGACGGCCTCCGCGACCCGGACGGCGAGCTCCGGCCAGCCCAGGCGGTCCGCCAGCCACTGCGGGACGGGCTCGCCCTGCTTCCCCTGCTCCAGCTCGATCCGCAGCCCCAGCGCCTCGAGGTAGCTCCGGACGGCGGCGGGCGGGAGGACGGGGGTGAAGATCGGCGCCGCGGCGGCGGCGCCGGCGACCAGGAGCACAGCCTGGGCGGCCCCGATCCCGGTCCGGAGCGCGGGCCGGCGAATCCGGTCGAGGGCCACCCCTCCGGCGGCGAAGAGCATGGGGTACACGGCGGCGATCCGGTCCGGGCGGCTCGACCGCGCCGCGACCATGGCGAGCAGCAGGAGGAGCCACGTGAGGGCCAGGAACCGCCACCGGCCGCCCTCCCCCCGGGCGAGCCAGGCGACCCCAGCCCCCCAGAGCGGCAGCGCCAGCGGGCCCGCGTACAGGACCTGGTCCCGGACGACCTCCCAGGCGGTGCGGTCGATGTTCTTCGTGCCCATCGAGTTCCGGTAGAGCTCGAGGGAGGGGAATCCGTGCGCGACCTGCCAGAGGGCGTTGGGGAGCACGAGCAGGGCCGCCGCGAGGCATCCGAGGGCGAACCACCGGCTCCGGAGGTGGCGGCGGACGGGCGTGGCGAGCATCCCGACGAGGAGGGCGCCGGCGTGGAGCACCAGCGTGTGCTTCGACTCGAGCCCGAGCCCCACGAGGATTCCCGCCGGGAGCCAGAGCCAGGGCTCCTCCCGCGCGACCAGGCGGACGACGAGGAGCAGGACCAGCGTCCACAGGAGCGGCTCGAGGGCGTTCATCGAGAAGAAGCTCCCGAACACGAGCAGCACCGGCATCCCCGCCGTCGCCAGCGCCGCGAGGACCATGGCCCGGAGCGTACCGCCCAGCTCGCGGGCCACCAGGCCGGCCGCGAAGGTGGTTCCCGCGGTGGCCAGCGCGGGCAGGACCCGCACGGCCAGCACCGAGTCGCCGAGCAGCCAGCGGCTGGCGGCGAGGAGCGCGATGGACAGGGGGGGCTGGTCCACGTAGCCGAGGGCGAGCCGGCGGGAGCAGGCGAGGAAGTAGAGCTCGTCGATGAAGAACCCGTACGGGGGCCGCGTGCTCGCGACGAGCAGCAGGGCCAGCGGGACGAGCGAGACCCCCGCCAGGATCGCGATCTCGGTCCGGGCTCCGGGACGGGGCATGCCGCCGGGCAGCATGGATCGCCGCCGGCCCGGGAACAAGCTGCGCGGCGGCCTCGCACCCACCCCGGGATGTCGGGACGGGCGGGGCCAAAGCGGGGTACCCTGCGTCCCCGTGCGCCTCGACACCTACGGCTGGCTCGTCGCCCTGGAGTTCGCCCTCGCCATCCCCACGCTCCTCTCCCTGGTCTTCGTCACCGCCCCGTACGGCCGGCACGCGCGCACGGGCTGGGGTCCCTCCATCCCGGCGCGCGTGGGCTGGATCGTCATGGAGAGCCCGGCGGTCTGGTTCTTCGTCCTCGTCTACTTCCAGGGGGAGGGCGCGCTCCGCCCCGTGCCGCTCGTCTTCCTGGCGATGTGGCAGCTCCACTACGTCTACCGCTCGTTCGTCTTCCCGTTCCTGATCCGGGCGGAGGGACGGCGCATGCCGGTCACCATCCCGGCCATGGCGTTCCTCTTCAACCTGCTCAACAACTACGTGAACGCCCGCTGGATCTCGTCGGTGGGCAGCTACGACGTGGCCTGGCTCGCCGACCCGCGCTTCCTCGTCGGGGCCGCGCTCTTCCTCTCCGGCTTCGCGCTCAACGTGGTCTCCGACCGGACGCTGCGGAACCTGCGCGCTCCCGGCGAGACCGGCTACAGGATCCCGCGCGGCGGGGCCTTCGAGTACGTCACCGCACCCAACTACCTGGGCGAGATCGTGGAGTGGACCGGCTGGGCCATCGCGACCTGGTCCCCGGCCGGCCTGGCCTTCGCGGTCTACACCTTCGCCAACCTGGCGCCCCGGGCCCTCTCCCACCACCGCTGGTACCGGGAGCGCTTCCCGGACTACCCCGCGGAGCGCAAGGCGCTCGTCCCCTTCCTCCTCTAGGACACCCCAAGTGAAGATCCTGCTCACCGGACCGTTCGGCAACGTCGGCTCCCACACCATCCCCGAGCTGCTCCGCGAGGGGCACCAGGT
>DAOMFN010000073.1:0-4147 GCA_035429785.1 Anaeromyxobacteraceae bacterium | reverse complement strand
CGGGCCCGGAAGCCCCGGCTGCTGCTCGTCTCCACCTTCGACGTGCACGGCCACACCCAGTCCCGCCCGCCGCCGCGCCGGGTCGAGGACCCGGTGCAGGGCACCGACCCCTACACGGAGAGCAAGATCGCCGCCGAGGCGCTGGTGCGGGAGTCGGGGCTCGACTGGGCCATCTTCCGGCTCACCGACGTGCCGGTCATCGGCCTGCGCGACCCGCACCCCATCATGTTCGAGATCGGGCTGCACAACCGCATCGAGGCGCTCCACCCCGACGACGCGGCCACCGCGCTCGCCCGCTCGCTGCGCACGCCGGAGGTGTGGGGCCGCACCCTCTTCGTCGGCGGCGGCCCCTCCTGCCAGGTCACCTACCGCGACTACCTGAAGCGGATGCTGGGGGCGATGGGGCTCGAGATGCTGCCCGACGAGGCCTTCAGCGACGCCGACTACGCCACCGACTGGGTGGACAGCACCGAGTCGCAGCGGCTCCTCCACTACCAGCGCCGGACCTTCGACGACATCACCGGCGACGTCGCGAAGTGCCTGGGCTGGAAGAAGGCCTTCGTGCCGCTGGCGGCCTCGGTGGCGAAGAAGAGGATGCTCGAGATGTCGCCCTACTGGCGGCAGCGGCAGAAGTAGCCGCCGCCGCCCGGTCCGGCGCGCCTACTCGCCGCCGGCGCTGCGCCGCCCGCCGGCGGGGGCGATGTGGGGCCTCGCGTGCCGGCCCGGGAGCACCTTGGCCGGCCGCGCCGAGGGGGCGGTGGGGATGGCGTCGTCGGGCGGGTTCGTGGCGAAGATCCGGTTCACCGCGGGAGCGAGCAGCCCGAGCCCCGTGGCCGCGATCTTGCGGAGCGGGTTGCGGGAGGGCTCGCCGTTCGGCAGCGGCTGCTTCCAGGCCTTGCCGAGCAGGTCCATGTACATCCCCACCGTCTGGCCGGCGGTGGCGAAGTCGAGCGTGGAGAGCACCTCGTCGGCGAGCCCGAACGGCATGGAGAGCATGATGGGGCCGCGCATGTACTCGGTGGCCCAGACGCCGTCGGTGAAGTTCATGCCGCGGGCCTGGCCCGGGCCCACCCAGACCCGGTCGCCCGGCTTGTAGATCTTCTTCTCGAACTGCCCCTCGCCGAAGTAGTGCATCTCGCCGTCGATGACGGTGTCCCAGAAGCCCACGGCGTGGCGGCCGGAGTGCCCCTCGGAGCCGATGGGGGTGCCCCAGATCATGAGGTACTCCATCGACGAGGCGAAGTAGAGCTTCATCTGGATCATCGCCCCGCCGGCGATGCTGTACATCCAGGGCTGGGAGCGGTCGATGCGCCCGGGGTAGGCGTCCTCCCAGGCGTCGGCGATGGCGTCGAACATCTCCGGCTTGGGCTTGCCGATGCCCTGGAGGCTGCACTCGTGGATGACGTCGGGGTCGAAGATGTAGTCCATGTCCTGGGTTCTCCCGTGGGCAGGAAGGTTCGGGGCGGATACTACGACGTCTCGACGCACCGTGTCGAAGCCCCTCCGCCGGGTGACCCCCCGGGGGACCCGCCCGGAGGCTGCGGCCTCACCTCCGCCCGGGGCGCCGCGGGGGGATGGGGCGGTTGAGGGGGCTTCCCGGGTCCCCCTTCATCCAGTTCCAGGCGTCCCGGAGCGACTCCGCCACCGGCCGGGAGACGTGCCCCAGCTCCTCTCGCGCCTTGCGGTCGGAGATGGCGAAGTCCACCGCCAGGGTGTGGACCGCGTAGGGGGTGAGGAGCGCGCGCCTCCGGGTGATGCGCTCGATGGCCGGCGCCAGCCGCGCGAAGGCGCCGGCGACCGGCAGGGGGAGGTAGAACGCGGGCGGGCGGCGCCCGGCCAGCCCGGCGAGCACCCCCATCATCTCGCGGACGGTCATGCGGGCGCCGGAGAGCAGGTAGCTCTCCCCGGAGCGGCCGTGCAGGGCGGCGCGCACGTGTCCGGCGGCCACGTCGCGGACGTCGATGAAGTCGTAGCAGCCCTCGGTCCCGGCGGGGATGGGGAAGCGGGCGAAGAGGCAGAGGAGCTCCCCGATCTCGGAGAGGCGCCAGTCGTACGGCCCGATGACGTAGACCGGGTTCACGATCACCGCGTCGAGCCCGTCGCGCACGGCGTCGAGCACGATGCGCGACGCCAGCGCCTTGGCCTTGCCGTAGTCGCCGGGGGCCAGCGCCGGGTCGTAGCCGGCCGCCTCGGTGAGCACCCCGCCCGGCCCGGGCTCGGTGAGGGCGTGGACCGAGCTCGTGTAGACGAGCCGGCGCACCCCCGCGCGGCGCGCCGCCTCCACCACGTTGCGGGTGCCGTCCACGTTCACGGTCCGCACGACCTCGATGTCGAGGGAGCTGATGGAGACCACCCCGGCGAGGTGGAAGACGACCTCCATCCCGGCCGTCGCCGGCCCGAGCGTCTCCGGGCGGAGCACGTCGCCGCGCACGATCTCCACGTCGAGCCCGTCGAGGGCGCGCGCGTCGTCGCCCGGCTCGACGAGCGCCCGGACGCGCTTGCCCCGGGAGAGGAGGTCCCGCACCACCACGTTCCCGAGGTGGCCGGTGGCACCGGTGACGAGCGCGGCCTGGAAGTCCACGGGCTCCTCGTTCACCAGGAGTAGAAGTAGGCGAGGAAGGCGCCCACCATCATCACCACGCCCCGGGCCGCGACCGGGTCGAGGGGGGTCTCGTACTCCGCCGCGAGCACCACCGTCTTCGCCGCGGTGAGGAAGCGCCCGGCGGTGATCTTGAGGAGCGAGCCCACGTCGTGGTCCTGGAGGCTCCAGCTCGTCTTGTCCTGGACGGACACGAAGAACCAGGCCGGCAGGGCCGCGCTCAGGGTGGGCTTGAGCTGGATCGTGTTCACCGGGAGGTAGCCGCCCAGGTTGCCGAACGACTTCTGCCAGTTCAGCTCCACCGTGAGGGCGAGCCAGGGGGTGAAGTGGTACCCGATGCCGTAGATGGGCTCGATGATCCAGGGCGCGCCCACCGCCGGGCTGCTGGCGGTGTTCCACTGGAGCTCGAGCCCCACGCTCTGGCGGAGCCCCTTCCAGTCGTAGAAGGCCCAGAAGAAGGTGGTGGTGAGGCTGGCGAAGCCGGAGGTGGCCGGCCCGGCGCCCGTGGCCGGGTACACGGTCTCGACGGGCATCTCCACGCGGAGCGCGAACTCCCGGTCCTCGCCCCAGGCGAAGACCGGCTTCAGCATGAGCTGCCCCATGGTCGCGCCGGCCGCCTGGAGCGTCCACTCGTACTTCAGCTCCAGCATGTTCCGGGAGTAGACCGGCGTGTCGAGGACCTCGAGCGTGTCGAGGAGGTGGCGGAGCCCGTGGGAGCGGGCACGCTCCTCGATGCCCTCGGGGGGCGCGGCCTCCCCGGTGCCCGGATCGGCGAACGCCACCGCTGCGATCGCGGCGGCAAGGATGGTGGCCGTCATCTTCCCCTCTCCCGGTCGAACCCGAGCACGTCGGTCCGGGAACTCTACGGCCGGTGGCCCCCCGAAGGAACGGGTCGCGTTGGGGCCCCCCCCGATGGGCGCTCGCCTCGCCGTGAACGGAGGCCGACGATTCCCGTGCTCGGGGGGGTCATGTTCTGGGTCGAGCTGGTCGTCGTCCTGGCGATGATCGTGATCGGGGCCCGCTACGGCGGCCTCGGGCTCGGGATGATGGGCGGCCTCGGGGTCGCCATCCTCTCCTTCCTGATGGACGACCTGCCCTCCGACCCGCCCATCGAGGTCATGCTGATGATCGCCGCGGTGGTGACGGCGGCCGGCGCGCTGCAGGCCTCGGGCGGGATGGACTGGCTCGTCGACCTGGCCGAGAAGGCCCTCCGCCGGCACCCGCCGGCCATCACCTTCGTGGCGCCGCTCGTGGCCTACGTCTTCACCCTGTTCGCCGGCACCGGCCACGTGGCCTACGCCATCCTCCCCATCATCGCCGAGGTCTCGCGCGACGCGGGGGTGCGCCCGGAGCGGCCGCTCTCGATCTCGGTCATCGCCTCCCAGCAGGCCATCACCGCGAGCCCCATCTCGGCGGCCACGGTGGCCCTGCTCACCCTGGTCTCCGGGGCGGGCATCACCCTGGGGGGGATGCTCGCGGTCTGCGTCCCGGCGACGCTCGCCGGCGTGCTGGTCGGCGCGCTGGTGGCGAGCCGCATGGGCAAGGAGC
>DAOMFN010000072.1:0-7402 GCA_035429785.1 Anaeromyxobacteraceae bacterium | reverse complement strand
GCCCCGGTCGCGCCGCTCGTGGCCCGCCTCGAGGCCTGCCTGGCGTCCCCCGCGGCCCGAGAGCCGGCCCGGCGCGCGCTCTTCGCGCTCCTCGACGGCGCCCGCCGCCGCGCGTTCACCGAGGCCATGGTCCCGGACGACGTGGATCCCTGGACGCGGCTCCTCGTCCCGGTCATCGAGCGGTCCGACTTCACCCTGGGAGACCTGCTCCGGTCGCGCGAGGAGACCGACCCGCGCGTCGTCGCCATGCGGGTGATCGGCTCCGAGGGCGCCGAGCTCACGGTCGCCGACCTGGCCCGCCGCACCCGCGCCATCGCCCGCGGGCTGCTCGCCCTCGCCCCCGACGAGCCCGACCTCAAGGTCGCGCTGCTCGCCGAGAACTCGCTCGACACGGCGCTCGCCGACGTCGCCTGCCTGACGAACGGCATCGTCGACTTCCCGCTTCCCGCCAACTCCACGCCCGAGCAGGTCGCCTACATGCTGCGCCACTCCGGTGCGCGCATCCTCGTGGTCTCCGACGAGGAGCAGGTGGAGAAGGTGCTGCCCGCGCTGCCCGGCCTCCCCGACCTGAAGGAGGTCGTGGTCGCCTCCCGCGCCGCCGCGGACCGGCACGGCCTGCTCTCCCTCGAGCAGGCGGTGGCCCAGGGCGCGGGCGCCTTCGACGACGCGGAGCGCGCCGCCCGCGCCTCCCGCGTGCGCAGCCGCGACCTCGCCACGGTGATGTACACCTCCGGCACCACCGGCCGCCCCAAGGGCATCGCCTTCGACCAGCTCAACCTGGTCTCGAAGCGGCTCTGCCGCGGCTTCGCCCTCCCGCGCCTGAACGAGGGCGACGTCTTCCTCGCCTACCTGCCGCTCTACCACACGTTCGGCCGCTTCCTGGAGATGCTCGGCTCGCTCTGGTGGGGCGCCACCTACGTCTTCGCGCGCTCCACGGGCCACGCCTCGCTCGTCGAGGACTTCCGGACCGTCCGGCCCACCGTCTTCATCTCGGTGCCCAAGAAGTGGATGGAGTTCCAGGAGACCGCCCAGCGGGAGGCGCCTCCCGACGACGCCGAGGCCGCGGCCGGGCAGCTGCGGGCGCTCACCGGCGGCCGGCTCGCCCACGGCCTCTCCGCCGCCGGCTACCTCGACCCGGTGGTCTTCCGGGCCTTCCACCGCGCCGGCACCGAGCTCTGCTCGGGCTACGGCATGACCGAGGCCACCGGCGGCATCACCATGACCCCGCCGGGCGAGTACGTGGACGGCTCCATCGGGAAGCCCCTGCCCGGCATCGACTGCCGCCGGGCCGACGACGGCGAGCTGCTCATCCGCGGCCCCTACGTGAGCCCCGGCTACTTCCACCCCGAGGGCGAGGAGCAGGAGGCGCACGACGCGGAGGGCTGGTTCCACACCGGCGACCTCGTCTCCGTCGACGCCGGCGGGCACTTCCGCATCACCGGCCGGAAGAAGGAGATCTACAAGAACCGCGCCGGCCAGACGATCGCCCCCCAGCGGGTGGAGAACCTCTTCCGCGACTTCGACGACCTGTCCCAGGCCTTCCTGGTCGGCGATCACCGGGAGTACAACACGCTGCTCGTGTGGCCCAACTTCGAGGGGCGCCCGGAGCTGCGCGACCGCACCCCGGAGGAGATGCAGCACCTCGTGAGCTCGCTCGTGGCGTCGGCCAACCGGTTCCTCGCCCCCTTCGAGCGGGTGGTGGCCTTCCGCATCCTCGACCGGGCACTCGACGCCGAGCACGGGGAGCTCACCCACAAGGGCACCTTCAAGCGCGACGTGGTCGAGAGGAACTGGAAGCCCCTCATCGACGGGATGTACGCCCACCGGGCCCTCTCGCTCCCGGTGGACGGCCTCGGCCTGCGGGTTCCGAACTGGGTGCTCCGGGAGCTCGGCGTCCTCATCGAGGACGTCTCGCTCCGCGGCGGGGAGCTCCGGGCCGGTCCGAACCGGCTGAGGGTGGCCGCCGATCCGCGCGCGCCGGGCTCGCTCGTCGTGGGAGACCTCGCCTACGTCCCGGAGGGCGGCGTCCTCGACCTGGGCGCGGTGCTCGCCCACCCCACCCTCTGGCTCGGGAACGAGGGGCTGCGCCGCTTCCTCGGGGAGGAGGCCTTCCGCGCGCTGGCGGTCCGGCGCCGCAAGCTCGCCGGCGCGGTCCGGCTCGATCCCCGCTACTGGGACGCCCCGGACCCCGAGCGCATCCGCGCGCTCCTCGAGGCGGTCGGCCGGGACGAGGCCACCGTGGAGTCGGTCCACGCCGCCGGCGAGCTGCTCCGCGCCGAGCGCCCCGAGGCCCGGCGGGCCCTCTCCCACCTGGAGCGGGTGCTGCAGGCCGGGCGACGCGAGCTCGTCCCCCTGGCGCGGGGCCTGCTCCGGCGCGGGGCCGACTCGCCCGAGGAGGAGGTCCGGCGTCGCGCCTTCCGCGGGCTCCTCCCCTTCGAGGAGCCGGGCCGCACCGTGGAGACCCTCTCGCTCTTCCTCGACCGGCTGGGGCCCCAGGCGCTGCGGGACGAGGACCTCGTCACCTTCGGCGAGAACGGGCTCTCCGAGCCGCAGATGGAGGCCCTCCTCGGCGCGCTGCAGGCCCCGCGCGCGCTCGACCCGGACCAGGATGCCTCCGAGCGGCGGCTGCTCGCCGGCGCGATGCGCCTCGCCGCCGCCTACTCCAACTCGCACGCGTCCTGGTACGCGCGGGTGCGGGTGCCACTGGCCCGCCTCACCTTCCACCCCGACCCGCTGCTCTCGGCGCGGGCGGCCGAGGAGTACGATCGCTGCCGGCGCGGCTTCCAGCACTGGCTGGGCCCGAACCTCCGCATCGCCATCGACCCGGCCACCGGGGAGGAGTACACGTGGCGGGACGCCGTGCGGTTCGAGGGCTCGCTGCCGGCCCGGACCACCGACCTGCTGCTCCGCTCCCTGGCCGAGTCCACCCTCGTCCGGAGCTCGGCGTTCATCCTGGGGCGCGGGGCGCTCATCGCGCTCTCCGACATCCCCCCGGGCGGCGTGTCGGTGACGCTGCTCGGCCGGCGCCTGGGCAAGTCGGTGTACCGGCTCTCCATCACCACCCGGTCCCGGGAGACCTACGACGTCGCCCTGAACCACGCCGAGACGATGCCGCCGGCGGAGCTCCGCGACGAGGTCCTCTGGCTCCTCTCCTCGGGGGCCCCGCCCCCGCTCGTGGAGGCCTTCGGCAGCTACCACCCGGACTGGGGCATCTACACGGAGGAGTTCATCCCCGGGGACAACGTGGAGCAGCAGCTCCAGCGGCTCGTCCAGAAGGGCGAGGGGCGGCGCCTGCGCAACCAGTGGCCGTTCCTGGTGTGGACCGCGCTCGCGGCGCACGTGGGGTTCTGGGACCGCACCGGCCGTCGCGTGGCGCTCCGCGATCCCTCGCCCGCGGCCTTCATCGTGCCCTCCCACGACTACCAGACCGGCGCCCGGCTCGTGTCGATCTCCGACCGCGGCGCGGTGGAGCGGCTCGACGACGTGCTCGACCGCTTCGAGACCGCCTTCGTGGTCCCCACCGAGGCCGCCTACCCCGACCTCGCCGGCGGGCTCGCCCCCACGCTCCGCTTCTCCGCGGTGGTGGAGGCGCTGGGGCTCGACCGCGCCCGCGTGGCGCTGTCGTCCCTCGCCCCCGGGCCGCGCGCCGAGGCCGCCCAGGCCTTCCTCTCCGGCGTGACCGCGACCGGCTTCACGCCCCGCGCCGTCCACTTCGCCGCCGAGCGCTTCCGTCGCTGGCGGGCGGTGAACCCGAACGCCACGCGGGAGGCCCAGGGCACGATGCTCGGGGAGCTCTGGACCACCTACCAGCTCGGCGACGTCGAGCACGACTGGCCCGACACCCGGATCCGCTTCTTCCGGCGCACCGTCTTCGCCGACGCCCGGGAGCCCCTGGCTGCGGCGCTCGACCGGCTCATGGCCAGGGCCCGCTCGCTCCCCTACGGCGGGCTCGACCTGCGGGACCAGCTCGCCACGCTGCGGGAGGCGGTCCACCCCGACGGGCGGGAGGACTACTTCCTCGCCCGCATGACCTTCCGGCACCTCCGTCCGGGCGACGAGACCTCCCTCATCTCGCTCGAGCGCGGCGACCACCTCACCGCCGAGGTCGTGGTGGGGCAGAGCGACGAGCAGGGCGAGCGGTACTCCATCCGCGCCGCCCGGTCTCCTCGCGAGGTGGCCCGCCTCCTCCAGCTCTTCCGGGAGTCGAGCCTGGAGGTGACCTTCGAGCCGGAGCACCGGCACCTCATCGCGGTGGACGCCCACGACGCGGTCATCGGCGGGGTCTTCTACCGGCAGGTGGGATCGGAGCGGGTCCACATGGAGAAGATCGTGGTGGCCCGGCGCCTGCGCGGGCGCGGCATCGCCGACGGCATCATCCGCGAGCTGTCCCGGAGGCAGCGCGCCCGCGGCGTCCGCACGCTCGAGACCGGGTGGTTCCAGCCCGAGGTGCTGTCCCGCTTCGGCTTCCGCGTGGACCCGGCCTCGGGCGGCCTCGTCCTCGACCTCGTCGCCACGTCGGCGGCCCCGGACCCGGAGCGCTGATGCCGGCCACCGTCGCGCGTCCCTGGCGGATCATCGACTCCACCCTGCGCGAGGGGGAGCAGTTCGCCCGCGGGAACTTCCGCACCGAGGACAAGGTGGCCATCGCCCGCTCGCTCGACGCCTTCGGCGTGGACTACGTCGAGCTCACCTCGCCGGCGGCCTCCCCCCAGTCCCAGCGGGACGCCGAGCGGATCGTCTCGCTCGGCCTGTCGGCGAAGGTCATCACCCATGCCCGGTGCGTGGTGGACGACGTGCGGGCCGCCGTCGACTCCGGCGTGCAGGGCATCGGGCTCCTCTTCGCCACCAGCCGGATCCTCCGCGAGGCCTCCCACGGGCGCAGCATCCAGCAGATCATCGACGCCATGGGGCCGCCCATCGAGCTGGCGCTCTCGGCCGGCCTCGAGACCCGCTTCTCGGCGGAGGACGCCTTCCGGAGCGAGGAGTCCGACCTCGTCGCGGTCTACCGGGCCGCGGAGAAGCTCGGGGTCCACCGGGTGGGCGCCGCCGACACCGTCGGCATCGCCACTCCCCGGCAGGTCTACGCCCTCTTCCGCGAGATCCGGCGCTCGGTGAGCTGCGACATCGGCTTCCACGGCCACGACGACACCGGTTGCGCGGTGGCCAACGCCTTCGAGGCGGTCTCCGCCGGCGCCACCCACGTGGACGTGTCGGTGCTCGGCATCGGCGAGCGCGTGGGCATCACGCCGCTCGGCGGCTTCGTGGCCCGGATGTACAGCCTCGACCCGCAGGGAGTCTCCGCCCGCTACCGGCTCGGCCAGCTCCGCGAGCTGGAGCGGCTCGTGGCCCGGGTGACCGGGGTCGAGATCCCCTTCAACAACCCGCTCACCGGGGCGACCGCCTACTCCCACAAGGCCGGCATGCACCTCAAGGCCATGCTCGCCAACCCCGGCAGCTACGAGATCATCCCGCCCGAGGCGGTGGGCATGGCCCGCCAGCTCATCGTGGGGAGCCGTCTCACCGGCAAGCACGCGGTCGCCTACCGGGCCCGCGAGATGGGGCTCAAGTTCGGCGAGGGGGAGCTCCGCGCCATCACCGCCCGCATCAAGGACATGGCCGACCGCGGCCAGCTCTCCGAGGAGGAGATCGACCGGGTGCTGCGGGAGTGGGTGACGGCGTAGCAGCGCGGACTCAACGCTCGCCCGGCGCGACGGGGAGCTCCACGCGGAAGGTGGAGCCCTGGCCCAGCTCGCTCTCGACGGTGATCGTCCCTCCGTGGGCCGTGACGATCGCGTGGGAGATGGCGAGCCCGAGCCCCGCGCCCCGTCCCACGCCGACCCGGCGGGTCGTGAAGAAGGGCTCGAAGATCCGATCCCGGATGGCGGGATCGATCCCCGCCCCGCGATCGACGACGTCGATGCGCGCCATGCCCGGCGAGCCCGGGCCGATCCGGACGAGCACCTCGCCCCGCGTCCCGGGTGGAGAGGCCTTCACGGCGTTGGTGAGCAGGTTCACGACGACCTGCTCGATCTGACCGGCGGACGCGACCACCGGCGGAGCGGCCACGCCCTCCACGCGAACGATGCCGGCCGATCCGGCCGCGGCCCGGACCCAGCGCATCGCCCCGGCGACGACGTCCTCCAGCCGGAGCTGCGACCGCTCGGGATTCGGGTTCGCGAACGTGGCCAGGTCCTTCACGATGTCGGCCACCCGCCTGGCTCCCTCGTCGGCCTCCCTCAGCGCATCCACGACGACGCCGAGGCGACGGGTGCCCTCCTCGGCGCCGGGGTGGCGATTCGCGTCCCGCTCCGCTCGCGCCTCCTGCGCCTCCTCCAGCGCGATGCCCAGCCCGGACAGGGTGGCCGCGAGCGGATTGTTGATCTCGTGCGCGACGCCCGCGACCAGCGTGCCAATGGCGGCGAGTCGGGAAGCCAGGGCGAGCTGCGCCTGCAGGGCCTCGTGCTCGAGGCTGAGCATCTTCCTGCGGGTGACGTCCTGGATCGTGCCCACCAGCTGGGTCACCCTGCCGTCCGCTGCCCGCCGCAGCTCCCCGAGCCCGTGCACCCAGCGGACCTCGCCCGTGGCCGGGTGGAGGACCCGGTACTCCCGGTCGAACCGGGTGCCCTCGGCCAGGATGCCCGCGAGATAGGCCGCCATGGACGCCTGTTCCTCCGGGTGGACGACCTGAAGCCAGCCCGCAGCCGAGCGGGGGTGGCCCGGGTCGATCCCGAAGATCTCCTCCAGCGCCGCCGAGGGCGACCACCGGTCCGTCGAGACGTCGTAGACGTAGGAGCCGATGCGGGCGACGTGCTGGCTGAGGTGGAGCCACCCCTGGCTCTCCCGGAGGGCGTCCTCCACCTGCTTCCGCTCGGTGACGTCCCGGAGAAAGGTGACGATGCGCGGGTCACCGGGTCCGAAGGCCCCCGTGCTGACCTCGACCTCGACCAGGGTTCCGTCCTTGCGCCGAAGACGCGACCCGGACCAGACGTCGGAGGCCTCCCTCCCGAGCAGTTCCCGCGCCGCGTACCCCGTCATGGCGCAGAGGGCCGGGTTCACATCCGTGATCCGGCCGCTCCCGTCCTCGACGCAGATCCCCTGCGGCGCGACGCGCATGAGGACCCGGGCGAGGTCGCGGTCGTCTGCAGCGGGACCGCCCCGCGTCCGGCGACGGGAGGAGGACGGCCGGCCTGTTCCTTTCCCGGGCACGCCCCCGATTCTAGCGGGCGACGAACACGACCGGTGTGACGGTGCCAACCCATGCGGGGACCCGAAAATCTCCGTCATTCCCGCGGGGGACAGGGAGCGCCGAATCCCCGACGACGGCTCCCGACCGCGAGAACGCGCACCCCGCCCGGCCTCAGAACTCCGCCCGCAGCACCGCCCCCTTCGACGCGTTCTCGAC
>DAOMFN010000071.1:4930-7403 GCA_035429785.1 Anaeromyxobacteraceae bacterium | reverse complement strand
GTCGTGCTTGGTCATCGCCTGCGTGAGGCTTCCCACGAGCCCGGACACGACCTTGTTCGTCGCGTCGAAGGTGAAGGAGCCGGTGAAGATGGTGTCGTTCGGCTGGGTCATCGGCTCGCGGAAGGTCTCGACGACCGTGTAGAAGCGCAGGAGCCCGGTGGTGGTCGAGGCGGACCCGGCGCCGGTCGCGACGGCCACGTTGAAGGTGTAGCCGGCCCGGGGGGTGAGGCCGGTGACCAGGATCGGCGAGCTCGTGCCGGTGACCACGATGGGCGCGCTGCCGGAGAGGCCCGGCGTGGCGGTCACCGTGAACGTCGCCGGGTCGCCCGTCGCGGCCCAGTCGAAGGAGACGGCGACCGAGTTCGGATCGAGGGCCTGCTTCACGAGGACGCTGGTGGGCGCGGCCGGTCCGCTGCTCGTGCTTCCGCAGGCGGAGAGGAGGGAGATGGCGAGTGCGGCGAAGAGGACGGGAGAGGTCTTCATGGCGGCCCATCCTCGGGGAAGGCGCCGGGATCCCGGATGTGGTCAGATGCCGCAGCCCCGATCGGGGGCCGAACCGCCCGGATAGACTCGGGGAGGGCCATGACGCTCATCGCGAGAGGCATCTTCTGGTTCGGCCTCTACGTGTTCCTGGTCACGCTCCCGCTGCTCGCGGCCGTCCTCGCCGCGCCCCGGGGCGGCGCCCCCTCCCACCTCGCGAACGCCGGCGTCGCCGCGGGGTACCTCGCGCTCGCCATGATGGCGCTCGAGATGGCGCTCGTCGCCCGGGTCCGGGCGGCCGCGAGCGCCTTCGGCCAGGACGCGCTCCTCCTGTTCCACCGCGGCATGGGCGTGGGAGCCCTGGTCCTCGTCCTGCTGCACCCGGCGCTCCTCGTGGGGAGCGGAACCTATCCCGCGGCCGTCCTGGGTCTCGGGGCCGGCGTGCCGTGGGCCATCCGCCTCGGGAGCGTCGCCGCGCTCTGCGCGCTCGTCCTGGTGGCGACGTCGCTCCTGCGCAGGCGGCTGCGGATCCACTACGAGGTCTGGCAGGTCCTCCACGGCGTGCTGGCGGTGGCGGCGGTGGTGGCGGCGGCCTGGCACGCCTCGCGCGTCGGCAGGCTCGCCGAGATTCCCGCGCTCCGCGCCGTGGGCGCCGCCTACGCCGTCATCTTCCTCGGCGTCTTCGTCCGCTACCGGCTCGTCCACCCGCTGCGGCTCCTGCGCAGGCCCTGGGAGGTGGTCTCCAACGCCGCCGAGGCCGGCGACGCGCGCACCATCCGCCTGCGCCCGGTGGGTCACCCCGGGTTCTCCTTCGAGCCGGGCCAGTTCGCCTGGATCAACCTGGGACGGACGCCATTCCACCTGGAGCAGCACCCGATGTCGATGGTCTCGGGGGGCGACGTCCCGCCCGGCGGGGAGATCGCCTTCACCATCCGGAACCTGGGCGACTGGTCGGGCCGCCTCGTCCCGGCCCTCCGCCCCGGGGCGCGGGCCTGGATCGACGGGCCCTACGGGGCCTTCTCCATCGACCGCCACGAGGGGCCGGGCTTCGTGCTCGTGGCGGGCGGGGTCGGGGTCACGCCGATGGTGTCCTTCCTCTCGACGATGGCCTCGCGCGGGGACGTGCGCCCGGTCCTTCTCGTCTACGGAGCGAGGTCGGAGGAGGACCTCACGCTGCGCGGCACGCTCGAGGCGCTCGCTCCCGCGCTGGCGCTGCGGATCGTGTACGTCCTCGAGCACCCGCCGGCCGGCTGGACGGGGGAGACGGGGCTCGTGGACGCCGAGCTCCTCCTCCGCCACCTGCCCGCGGGATTCCAGCGCTTCCAGTTCTTCACCTGCGGTCCGCCTCCGCTCATGGACGCCATGGAGCGGGCGCTGCCGCTCCTCGGGGTGCCGCCGGAGCGGATCCACGCCGAGCGGTTCGACATGGTCTAGGGAGCCCGGCGATGAGCCATCGAATCGTGTCGGCGGTCGTCGTGCTCGTGCTTCTCCTCTTCGGGGCGTCCGGCGCGCTGTACGCGGTGGGCGTCACGCCGCCCCGCGCGGAGCGGGGAACGCCGGACGGCGCCACGGCGCCCGCGACCCACCGGTCGTTCGGACCGGGCACCTGCGCGACCTGCCACCGCCCTGCGGCTCAGGGGTGACCGTCCTTCGAGAGGAGGACGGCGATGGGGCGCGTCCCCGCGAACGCGGAGAGGACGATGACCATGACGGACGTGATGGGGACGGCGAGGACCGCACCGGCCACGCCCCAGAGCTGCGACCAGACCGCGAGGCTCACCAGGATGGCGAAGGGGCTCAGGTTGAGCGAGGAGCCCATGAGGAACGGGTCGAGGACGTTCCCGATGACCACCTGCGCGGCGACGAGGCCGACGAGCAGGCCGAGGACCGCCCCGGGGTCGCCGAACTGGCCGAGCGCCACGGCCACCGGGATCGCGACGCCGAAGAAGGAGCCGGCGTAGGGGATGTAGTTGAGGAGCCCGATGAGCACGGC
>DAOMFN010000071.1:3608-4830 GCA_035429785.1 Anaeromyxobacteraceae bacterium | reverse complement strand
CCGAGCAGCCGCTGCAGGTTCACCTGGCCGAGCAGGTCGTTGCGGAGCGTGGTCCAGGTCGGCTCCGACTCGATGCGCAGGAGGACGGCCGCGCGCTGGATGCCGGCGAGCAGCGAGCGCTGGTACTGGGGGGCGTAGGCCGCGATGCCGTCGGCGCTCCCGACGAGGAGTGCCACCATGCCGACGAGGCCGGACGAGATCGCGAGCACGGAGACGGCGTTGCGGACCTGCACGGGCATCCGGGGGCCCAGGACCGGGATCCGGAGCAGGAGCTGCGTCAGGCCGAAGATGACGTAGGCCACGAGGACGCCGAAGGCGAGGGGGACGAGGACGTCGCGCCCGACGTGGAGCACCCACCCGACGATGAGCGCGAGGACGGCTCCGTGGACGATGGCCTGGAAGCGGGGGTTCATCTTCACCCGGAGAAGACCGTGGACCAGTCGTCCTTCATCGAGATCACGGTGAAGCCCAGGCGGCTGCCGATCGCGGTGATGGGCTCGTGCTCCTTCAGGGTGCTCGACACGCTCTCGTAGGCGAACTCCCGCTCGCGGTCGTCGTGGTGGACGAGGAGCGCGAGTCCCGGACCCTCGCCGGAGGTCGCCCACTCCAGCATCTCCCGGTCCCCGGCCGAGTTGCCGGCGACCAGGATCGGCCGCCGCCCGAGCTGGGACTGGATCCCCGTGACCTTGGCCTCTCCCTCGTTGGCGCCGCCGCTCAACCGGCCGGTGCGCAGGAGGCGTGGCCGTCCGTCGGGCCGGCGCACGAACTCGTAGGCGATCGGGGTGCCCACCACGAGCTCCGGCGGGACGGCGAACAGCTGCGCGCTGACCGCGCGCAGGAACTCGGTGCCGCTGCCGGACACGAGGTAGGTGGTGAAGTCCCGCCGCCGCAGCTCGTCGAGGAGCTCGAGCATGGGCTTGTACCGGGTCGCCGGGATCGGCGCGCCGAGCGTGCGGTGGCGCGCCCGGGCCATGAAGTCGCGGGCAGCGGCCGTGAAGACCGCGGGCTCGATCCCGGCGAAGAGCCCCACGACCGCGAGGGCCACGCGCTCGAGCCCGAGCTCCCCGATGGCGGCCATGTCGAGGTCCAGCACCGCCTTGAACTCGGGCCGCTCGAGGAGCGCCGGGTCCTCGAGGGCGCGACGCCGGACGGCGTCCTCGAAGAAGTCGAACTGCACGTAGGTGGGCTTCTCGCACCAGAGCGTGCCGTCGGCGTCGAAGGC
>DAOMFN010000071.1:0-3508 GCA_035429785.1 Anaeromyxobacteraceae bacterium | reverse complement strand
GAGCACCGGGACATCGCCGTGAACGCCGTCGAGAAGCTGCCGCCCGCCGAGCGGGCCCAGCTCGAGGCGCTCTGGGCCAGCCTGAAGAAGGAGGCCGGGCCCCAGCTCTGCCCGACCCTCGTGAACGCCGGGGCGGCGCCCCGCAGCGCCTTCGGCGAATGGAGCGCCATCTGCCTCGACTTCCCGTCCTACCCGGCCCTGGGCGGGGACCACTCCTGCTCCACGGCGGAGCTCCGGGCCGTCACCGAGACCGAGGAGTGGGGACGGCGGGTGGCCTGGGTCGCCGAGTGGTCGAAGCAGCAGCTCGCCGCGGCCCCGAACGACGCCGTCCGCACCGACGCCTGGAACAAGTCCCACCTCGCCATGCAGTTCGTCGACCCCGCCTACCTGACCCGCGCGGCGTCGAACAACGCCCACTTCCTCCAGCCGCGGGAGCCGGTCGCGGCCGGGGAGACGCTCGAGGCGTACGCGAAGCGCGCGCTCGCGCCGGAGACGCCCATCAACGCCACCGCGATCTACGTGCAGTACCACGCCATCGCGCTCCGGCTCGCGGCGCAGTGGCGGGCGGCCCCCGAGGCGGCGAGGCCCGACCTGGCGCGGCGGGCGCTGCTCGCGGAGGGGATCGCGCTCCACTTCCTGGAGGACTCCTTCTCCGCCGGCCACTACGCCGCGACGTGGGGCGACTCCGCCTGGCAGAAGGGGACGCACGACCTCTACTGCGTCCAGGGGCTCACCTCGAAGACCTGGGGCGGGGACCTCTTCGCCGGGCACGGCGACGCCCACATGACCGACCACGACCTGGGCGTGGCGGGCACCGTCGTCGCCCGGAGCCTGTCCCAGCTCGCCGGGGCCGCGAGCGGAACGGTCGCGGTCTCCGCCGCGCCGTCCACGAAGGAGGAGCGCGCCCTCGAGGACCTCGACTTCTGCAGGGCGCAGAGCCTCCCGGCCATGCCCCCGGATCCGGTCGCGTACTCGGCCTCGCTGGTCACCCTCCAGGCGTCGCCCATCCCCTCCGGGGACATGGACGACATCCACCCCCCGCGCGCCCGCGCCGACATCGGCCCCTTCGGCGGCGTCGTCGCCGGCATCACCGCCGGGCCGGCGTGGGGCGGGTTCGACACCAGCGCCGGCTGGCGCTTCCGCAGCGAGCTCGAGGTCGGGGCCCGCTTCGGATACGGGCTCCAGGGCGTGCTCACGACGACCATGGACGGCCAGCTCTGGGCCCAGGCGTCCTTCGTCTCCGACCCGGCCCAGCTCGACGCCTCGTGTCCGGGCTGCCCGGGCGGGGTCCGGAGCAACCAGGCGCTCCCCCGCGTCCCGGCGCGCTCCGCCCTGAAGCTCAGCTTCCGCATGCCGTACTACGTCCTTCCCTTCGACCTCATCCTGCTCGCCCCGGTGACGCTGCTCATCTCGAAGGAGGCCGCCCAGGACGTGGTCTTCAAGGCCACCGGCGGAGGCCTGTGGACACTGCAGCGCCCGATCTCCACGTCGTTCGGAACCTTCCAGTTCATGGCCGGCCGGGAGGTGGGGTTCACGCTCTGGGGGGCCGGGGACCCGAACCAGTTCGTGGTCACGCCCGACGGGAGCGATCCACTGCTCGTGGACTTCCGCCAGCTCGAGCTCGACTTCCCCGTGTTCGAGTACGCCCCGCCGCGCGCTTTCGCCACCACGCTCGCGCTCGCGGCGCAGATCCAGCTGGGGTTCAGCGTCCAGCTCGCTCCCACGGCCTGGCTGCCCCAGAAGAACAACGCGCCGTACGACGGGCTCGGGGCGAGCTGGTTCGTGTACCTCCGGCTGCGGCTCGACGCGCGCAAGTACTTCGGCGGCTCGGCCGAGGACTGGAGCAACTGACGGTGGGACTCCCCGGAGCGAGAACCGCTCCTCGCGCGCTCGCGGCGGCCTCCCTGGCCCTGCTCGCCACGGCCTGCGCGGAGCAGCAGGGTCCGCGGCCCCCCACCTTCCCCGGGGGCGGGCTCGTGGCGCGGTCCAGCCCCCCGCCGAATCCCTGGTCGCTCCGGAACGTGCTCGACGGCGTCTACGACACCTCGAGCCGCTTCGGGTCCGACGTGGTCGTCCACGCGAGCCAGTGGGGAGGCGTGAATCCCGGCGAGGGCATGAACGCTACCGTCTCCCTCCTCGCCGGGGACCGCGCCGCCTTCGCCGTCCTGCAGCCCGGCTGCTTCGAGGACGCCACCGGCGCGAGCGTCGTCACGCGCCTCGTGCTCGAAGGTCACTGGCGGTACCTCGACGTGTCCGATCCCGATCCGACGTCGACCGGGCTCGTCCGGCTCTTCGTCTCGACTCCCGAGATCGTCGACTACGTGTGCAACGCCCCGCCCTGGGACCCGTCCGGTCCGCCGGGAGACCCGAGGCCGGCGCCTTCCGTCCGCGCAGAGCTCACCGGGGCCACCGGGAACGGCACCGACGTCCAGGGCTCCCCGGTCACGGTGAGCTGGAACCGCCCCCGGAAGAGCCGGCTCAACGCCGAGGGCCGGCAGACCTTCTTCGTCGGGGCCCGCCAGGGCGGGTGCAAGAGCAGCGACAACTGCGGCGTCTCCGGGAACACGCCCGACGGCGCCATCCTGGCCGCCCAGCTCGGCGCCGACTACCTCGAGATCGACGTCCGCCTGACCAGGGACCAGGTCCCGGTCTTCATGCACCAGGGGCTCTTCCCGGGATCGGTGCAGGGGATCTACTGCAGCGGCTGGGTCGAGGACTACACGTACGCCGAGCTGACCGCGAACTGCAGGCTGCGGAACGGCGAGGTCATCCCGCGCGTCGCGGACATGCTCGAGTTCATCTACACGCGGACGAGCCTGCCCACCTGGCTCGACAGCAAGAGCCCGGACGTCATCGTGCCGGTGAGCGCCATCCTGGCCGACCTCCAGGAGAGGCTCGTGCCCTGCAACCCGCCGCCGCCCGGCGGGCTCCGGGAAGGGCAGCGGTGCCTCTTCCCCGGCAGCGCGCCGGTCTGGGAGCGGGGCATCATCGCGCTGCCCTCCTCCGAGTTCGTGACCGAGTACCAGCGGGCGCAGGCGGCGGGGCAGCTGGCCCCGAACCAGCACTGCCTCGTGGAGGCGGTCCTGTCCGCCGTCACCGGCATCCCCTGCGTAGGCTGGAAGCCGCGCTACACGCTCGGTCCGCAGGTGGGCGACACGCTGCCGCTCCGGCAGCAGGGCTTCTTCACCGGCTACTGGACCATCAACGACCTGGGCACGATGGACGCGTTCCTCTCGACGGCCGTGCCGAACGGCATCCTCACGAACCGCATCGGGCTCCTGAACCAGCGCTTCGAGATGGTGGGGATCACGCCGCCGAACACGCCGTGGCGGCTGAGCGCGCCGTGAGGGCGCAGCGCAGGGACGGGCGTTCCCGCTCGGCGGGTCAGCGACGAGCCACCGCAGCCCCGGGGGAATCGGAGTTGGGGCACACCATCAGCTCCGGCGTTTCCCGGGGCTCCCGCCCGGCACACCAGGGCGCACCGGGGACGAAGCCGGCGACGTCGAGC
>DAOMFN010000070.1:0-7483 GCA_035429785.1 Anaeromyxobacteraceae bacterium | reverse complement strand
CGAGAAGGCGGTGGCCGACGCCGCCCGGGAGGCGGAGGCACGGCAGGCCGAGCTGCGGGCGCTCGCGGAGGAGAAGGCGCGCCTGCAGGCCGACCTGGAGGCGGAGCGGAAGGCGGCGCGGGAGCGGCTCGCCGAGGCCGAGCGGACGCGGGAGCAGGTGCGGGCCGAGGTGGAGAAGCTCGCCGGCCGGGTCCTCGACGAGAAGGGGAAGTCGATCCTGGAGCGCAGCGAGGTGAGCCTGCGCTCGCTCCTCGACCCGCTCGCCGAGAGGCTCCGGACCTTCGAGACCAAGGTCGAGAAGACCTACGACCAGGAGAACCGCGACCGGGCCCAGCTGCTCGAGTCGCTGCGCAACCTCCAGGCCACCCAGTCGAAACTGCACGAGGACGCCGAGGCGCTCGGGCGCGCGCTCACCGGCGAGTCGAAGGCGCAGGGCGACTGGGGCGAGCTCGTGCTGGAGCGGGTCCTGGAGGCGGCCGGGCTCACCGAGGGGCGCGAGTACGAGCTGCAGGCGAGCCACGTCGACGAGGACGGGGGGCGCAAGCGCCCCGACGCCCTCGTGAAGCTGCCCGGCAACCGGGTCATCGTGGTGGACGCGAAGTGCTCCCTCACCGCGTTCGTCGAGGCGGCCCGCGCGGTGGACCCGGCGGTGCGCGAGGCGGCCCTCGACGCCCACGTCGCGTCGGTCCGCACCCACGTGAAGCTGCTCGCGTCGAAGAGCTACCAGGACGTCGTCGAGGGGCGCACGCTCGACATCGTCCTCCTCTTCGTCCCCAACGAGGCGGCCTTCCACGCCGCCATCTCGCGCGCCGCGGGGCTGTACGAGGAGGCCTTCCGCCAGCGCATCGTGCTCTGCAGCCCCACCACCCTGCTCGCCGCGCTCCAGCTCGTGAGCCACGTCTGGCGGTCGGAGAAGCAGAACGCCAACGCCCAGGCCATCGCCGAGGAGGCCGGGAAGATGCTCGAGAAGCTGGCCTCCTTCGTGGAGGACCTCGACGCCCTCGGAGGCCGCCTCGACCAGGCCCAGGAGAGCTATGCGAGCGCCCGGAGCCGGCTCGCCGAGGGGCGGGGCAACGTGATGAAGCGCGCCCGGAACATCGCCGCCCTGGGGGCGCGCGTGAAGTCGGACAAGGTGGACGCGCTCCTCCTCGAGGCCGGCGCGGACGAGCCGGGGGGTCCGGGCGGCGACGACGGCGAGGAAGCGGCCACGACCTCCCGCCCCGGGCCCGACGACGGTCCCCGCCCCCTGGATGCCTTGCCGTCCGGTCGTTCGGCCGGGTGAACCCGGCACTCCTGCGGTATGGTGCGCGCTCCGGGCCCGCGCCCGGGACCCCACCGCGATGCCCATCGGAAAGAGAACCCCCGGCCGCATCGACCCGATCCTCTCCGGGCTGAAGGCGGTCGTCGATCACCACCGGGAGCGCTCCACCCTCCCGCCGCTCACCGAGGCCGACCGCCTCGACGGCCGGACCTGCCTCGTCACCGGCGCGAGCGCGGGGCTCGGGCGCGCCATCGCACCGGAGCTGGCCCGGAGGGGCGCGCGCCTCGTCCTCGCCGTGCGCCCCGGACACGAGGGGCTCGCGGACGCCGTCCGGCGCGAGAGCGGCGGTGCCGACGTCACCCAGCGCCCCCTCGACCTCTCCGATCTCGGCAGCGTGACCGCGCTCTGCGACGGCCTCGCCCGGGACGGCGTGCGGCTCGACCTCGTCGTGAGCAACGCCGGCGTCGCCCCGCTCGGGAACCGCCTCACCCGGGACGGCCTCCCCGAGCTGTTCCAGGTGAACTACCTGGGGAGCTTCCTCCTCCTGAACCGGCTCCTCGGGGACGGAGTCCTCCCCCGCGGTCCGATGGGCGGCCGCATCCCCCGCATCGTCATCACCTCGTCGGAGACCCACCGGCAGTGCCCGCCCATCGACTTCGCCCGCTTCGGCGAGTTCCCCGACTTCGGCCTGCTCGACGGGACCACCTGGTACGGCCACAGCAAGCTCTACGTCCAGACCTTCGCCTGCGAGCTCGCCCGGCGGCTCGCGCCCGCCGGCGCCCCGCCCGAGGTGTCGGTGTCGTCGTACTGCCCCGGGGCCGTGCGCACCCGCATCTCGCGCGAGGGCGGGCTCGCCGGGAAGCTCATGACCGCCTACTTCGTCGACCCGAAGGTGGCGATGTGGCCCGCGATCTGGTGCGCCGCCAGCCCCGTCCCCGAGGGCCGGACCGGCCTCTACCTCTACCTGCGCCACGAGGCGCCGGTGGACGCCCGCGCCTCCGACCCGCGCGCCGGCGAGCAGCTCTGGCAGCGCAGCCTCGAGGTCCTCCGGGCGCGCGGCATCGCCGTGCCCTCCCTGCCCCCCGCGATCCACCGATAGACGAGGAAGGATCCCCGTGCTCGAACGTCTCCGCTCCTGGACCACCACCGCCCTGGACCAGCAGGCCAAGCTCCTCGGGTTCCTCCTGCTGCTCAAGTCGGGGCGCGGGTTCGCCGGGGGGCGGGAGAAGGTGCTCGTCCGGGACGCCCCGCGCTACAAGGTCGTCGTCTGGGGGACCGGCTTCGTCGGCCGCCAGGTGGTGCGGATGCTCCTCGACCACCCCCGCTTCGAGCTCGTCGGCGTCATCGTCCACTCGCCGGAGAAGGACGGCGTGGACGTGGGGACGCTGTGCGGGGTGGGGCCGGTCGGGCTGCTCGCCTCGCGCGACGCGCGGGCGGTGCTCTCCCGGGACGCCCACGCGGTCGCCTACTTCGGCCCGACGGCCGAGTTCCTGGCCGAGAACCTCTCGAACCTCACGCTGTGCATGGAGATGGGCAAGGACGTCGTCTCCACCTCCCTCACGCCGCTCGTGTACCCGAAGGGCTGCCCGACGGCGATCGCCGGCACGCTCCAGGAGGTCTGCAAGCGGACCGGGCGCACCTGCTTCACCACCGGCATCGACCCCGGCTTCGCGAACGACCTCCTCCCGCTCACGCTCACCGGGGTCTGCGGGCGCGTGGACCGGGTGCGCGTCCAGGAGATCCTCGACTACGCGTCCTACGCCGGCGACTACGCGCCCATGGGGCTCGGGAAGCCCATGGAGTACCGCGCCATCCTGGAGAACCCGGAGGTCCTCCAGTTCGGCTGGGGGATGACCGTCCCGATGATGGCCGAGGCGCTCGGGGTCACCCTCGAGCGGATCGACTCGGTGTGGGAGAAGTGGGCCACGCCGGAGGAGATCCGCTACGAGCACGGCCTCATCCCGGCGGGCTGCTGCGCGGCGGTGCGGTTCGAGATCCGGGGATGGGTGGACGGCGAGCCGCGGATCGTCATCGAGCACTGCAACCGGGTGGGCAAGCAGGCCGCTCCCCACTGGCCCAAGGGGAAGATGCACGAGCACGACGTGTACCGGGTGGTCATCGAGGGCGAGCCGTGCATCGAGCAGGAGACGGCCCTGCGCGACGCCGCCACCCGCGACGCGAACCGCGCCGGGTGCCTCGCCACCGGCATGCGGGCGGTCCACGCCATCCCGGCGGTGTGCGCGGCCGCGCCCGGGCTCGTCTCCGCGCTCGACCTGCCGCTCGTCCCGGGGTTCGGGAACCTGCGCGGCGGGTAGTCCGACCGGCCGCTACGCGCGGCAGTCGATGTGCGCGATCCGCCCGTCCGGGTGGTGGTGCACCACGGTCACCGAGGCCCGGCGCCCGGCCTCGATCTCCTGCTCGGAGATCTCGAAGTGGCGGGCGTACGCCGACACCGGCAGCTCCGGCCCGGCCACCGGCTGCTGGCGCGGCAGGCTCCGCCAGGCCACGAGGGTGCCGGGAATCCCGGCCGCCGCGACGATGGAGAGCTGGAGCGACGAACCCCCGACCGGCAGGGTCTCGAGTCCCCAGACCGGCAGCTTCGGGCCGAGCTGGGCGAGCTGCCCTGCGGCCTTCACGAGCGGCGCCCAGAGCCAGAGCCAGCCGCCCCAGAGGGCGGCCGTGGAGGCCGTGGAGGCGAACCGCTTGTGCCAGGCCAGCCGGTCGCTGGCCTCGATGATCAACGGGGACTTCATGTTTCTCCTGTCGTGGCCGCGGGTTGCGGAAATCGGGCAACGGCCTCCGGGGGGGCGCCATTTACCCGAATGGCGCCTTCGTGTCCAGCCAGACAGCCCGACGAAAGAAAATATTCAGGGACGAATCCCGCGATCCGGGCTGACCCAGCGGGCCCGGGCGCCCTTTCCCCTACGGAATACGAGGGGATAGGCTGCAACCGTCGTCGCGGCGCCGATGATCCAGTAGGCCACCGGGTACCAGATCATCCAGAAGAGCGTCCGCCCCAGCCCCCGGTCGTACCGGGCGTCCATGGCGGTGGAGAAGACGAACTGGAGGAGGCAGACGGTCCCGAGGAGCACGCCCCCGGAGGCCGGGACGAGAGGCGAGCCGACCGGCGGAACCCACCCGGCCGGCAGGGCGAGACCGGCGAGCCAGAGCAGGGAGAGCGCGAGGAGCGCGTAGGCCCACACGGCGCTGGCCGTCATCTCGAGGAGGAGCGGCCAGAGCAGCCGCTGGGACGGCTGCAGCCAGGCGTCGAGGTTCTTCAGGAGCGTCTGCGCGCCGCCGGTGGCCCAGCGGAGTCGCTGCTTCCAGAGGCCCCGGAGCGTCTCGGGCATGAGGATCCACGTGAGCGCCCTGGGCTCGAAGAGGACGTCCCAGCCGGCCCGGTAGAGCTTCCAGGTGACGTCGATGTCCTCGGTGAGGACGTCGGTGCTCCAGTAGCCCACCTGGTGCACCGCCGAGCGGCGGAAGGCGGTGATCACGCCACTCACAGTGAAGATGCGCCCGAAGGTCTTCTGGGCCCGCTTGATGGTGCCCACGATGCAGGAGAACTCGCCGACCTGGACGCGCCCCAGGATCGTCGACCGGTTCCGGATGCGCGGGTTGCCGGTGACCGCGGCCACGCCCGGCTTCTCGACGAAGTGGCGCACCAGCCAGCGGGCGGCGTGCCGGTCGAGGAGCGCGTCGCCGTCGATGCACACCAGGATCTCGCTCCTGGCGAGCAGCGCCCCGGTCCGGAGCGCCACCGCCTTGCCCTGGTTCTCGGCGAGGTGCACGACCCGGAGCCGGGGGTGGGCCGCCGCGAGCCGGTCGAGCACCGCCCCGGTCCCGTCCCGGCTGCCGTCGTCGATGGCGACGACCTCGAGGTCGGGGTAGTCGAGCGCCAGCGCGTGGGTGATGGTCTCCTCCGCGTTCTCCTCCTCGTTGAAGCAGGGGATGAGCACCGACACCGGGGGGGGCACCCCGCGCAGCGGCGGCGGCGCGTCCCAGGGCGGCCCGCTCCGCTCCCGGCGCCACCAGAAGATGGCCGCGCCCACCATCCAGACCGCCGACATGACGAGCGGGTACCAGAAGACGTAGGCGAGCAGCGCGTTGCCGGCGGCGGCGAGGGCGTTCAACCGTCGTCCTCAGGGCGCGGCCGGCACGGTCGCCGGGCGCTGGGAGAGCACGCGGCGCATCACCGCCGGGTCGGGGTGGTTCTTCATCGGGGTGTCGGGATAGTACCCGACGTGGACCACGCCGAGGTCGAAGAGCGTCCGGAGGGTGGCGGCGATCTCCTCGCTGGGCAGCGGCTCCGAGCCCTTCCTCCAGTCCACCGCCTGGATCTCGAAGACCACCTTCTTCATCGCGCCCCGGATCTTCACCTCCGCGACGAGGTCCCGGTAGAAGGCCTCCGGGTCGGGCGCGTTCTCCATGTAGGGCATGGCCATGATGGCGGTGAAGTCGTACCGGGCGAGCGAGTTGTCGAACGCCTGCGCGTACCAGGCCTCGGCGCGGGGCTTCAGCACGACCTGCGCGTACAGGTTGCGCCCCACCACGAGCCCGGGCTGCTCGCGCCGGACCACGTCGGCGAGCTCCATCGCCAGGTCGTCGAGCGCGTTGATCTTGAAGATGGTCCAGCGGCCGACGAGGTCGTCGCTCCGGCGGATCGCCTCCACCGACCCGGGAAGCCCCCAGCTCCGGTAGGTGGCGAGCGCGAGCGGGCTCGCGTCCTCCCGGTCGGAGAGCGTCAGGTCGTCGTGGAAGAGCAGCCCGTCGAAGGGGGCCGACCGGGCCAGGTCCTCGTAGAGCTCGCGGATCGCCTCGCGCGCGCGGGGGGAGAAGGGCGAGAGCCGCTTGTAGCCCATGTCCACGCGGCCGGCGGTCTCGTCCGGCGCCGCGGGCAGCGCCGTCACCATGTCCCGCGAGGCCGGATCGGCGGTCGGCAGCTCGAAGGCCAGCGCGGGGAACCAGGCGTAGAGCCGCTTCACCTGCGTGCGGGTCCGGATCTGCCAGGCCACCCGGTTGAAGAGGTCGGCCCGCATGGGCAGGCGCCGGTTCGGGAAGTAGACCGCGTCGGCGGAGCCGTTCCCGTCGGGGTCGGCGAAGGCCTGGAGGTAGACGGTGTTCACGTTCAGCCACTGGAGCCGGTCGAGCAGGTGGGAGAGGTTCCGCTCCTGCTGCGCCGGGTCGGGGTCGTAGATGGCGTCGAGGTCCACGTGGGCGATCGACTGGGGCCGGTCGTTGTCGGAGACGTCGCGCTCCCGCTCCTCCATCTCGGCCGCGAAGTCGGGGAGCCGGAGGCTGCCGTCGACGATGAGCCGGCGCAGGGCGATGAGCGGCGTGTCGCCCCGGTTGGCCCCGTCGAGCAGGGTGAGCCCGACCTGGAACCCGAGCCGCCCGGCCACCTCCGCGGTCGTGGCGTTGTAGCGGCCGTAGGGCCAGGTGACGACCCGGGGCTTCTTCCCGGTGCGCTTCTCGATCGCGGCGGAGCTCCGGGAGAGGTCGGCCTCGATCCGCCGGCGGTAGGCGGCCTCGTCCTCCCGCGCGCCCGTCGCCGGGAGGTAGAGGCGCGTGGTGGCCGCCGGCTCCAGGTTGCCCTGCGGGTTGGCGAGGACGCCGCGGTGGAGGTCCCAGCTGTGGCTGCCCACCTCGACGAGGCCGCTCCTCTGCATCTCGCGCAGCGCGTCCCAGGAGATGAGCACCGTGCGCGGCACCTGCTTGCCGTCGAGGTCGACCTGGTCCTGCTGGTCGAGCCAGCTCCCCACCACGCTCACCACGGCCGGGATGCGGAACATCTTCAGCACCGGCCAGGCGTGCTCGTACACCGACTGGTAGGCGTCGTCGAAGGTGACGAGCACCGCCTTCGGCGGGAGCGGCCGCTTGCCCGCCCGGGCGGCGAGCACGTCGTCGACGCCCACGAACCGGTATCCGTGGTTCCGCAGCCAGTCCATCTGCCGCAGGAAGTTCGTGGGCGTGACGGCATAGGCCGGCCCGACCGCCTCGGCCGGGTCGGCGATCTCGTGGTAGCTCAGGATGGTGAGCTCCGACGGCCCCCGGGCCGACGCCAGCCCCGGGAGCAGGAGCAGCAGCAGCGCCACGCCCCAGGCCCGGAGCTTGCGCCACAGCGTGGTGCGGCCGATGCCGAGCACCCGGGCGGCCTCGTTCTGCGAGCCCCCGCAGCGGTCGAGCACGCGGAGCACGTGCGCCCGCTCGGCCTCCTCCAGC
>DAOMFN010000069.1:0-7502 GCA_035429785.1 Anaeromyxobacteraceae bacterium | reverse complement strand
CGCTCGCGATCGCGCGGGAGAACGGCGCCGCGCTGGGGGCACGGGTGGAGTGGCTGGAGGGCGACCTCGACGGGCCGGTGGCGGCGGGGGAGAGGTTCGACGTGATCGTGTCGAACCCGCCCTACGTGCCGGCCGGGGAGATCGAGGGGCTGGCGAGGGAAGTGAAGAGGGAGCCGAGGATGGCGCTCGACGGGGGAGCGGATGGATTGGTCGTCCTGCGTCGCATCGTGGGCTGCGCGCCCTCCCGGCTCCATCGGGAGGGCTTGCTGGTGATGGAGATGCACGAGTCGCACGAGGCCTCGCTCCCCGCCCTCTGCCGCGCCGCCGGCTTCGCCTCGGCCGCGGTGCACCGCGACCTCGCCGGCCTGCCGCGCTGGGTGGTGGCGCGCCTCCCGCCACCCGCCTAGAATCCGCTCTCCGGAATCGCCCGCACATGGACAAGATCCTCATCGAAGGCGGCGCCCCGCTCCGCGGCACGGTGCGCGTCTCCGGCGCCAAGAACGCCGCGCTCCCGGTGGTGGCCGCCGCCCTCCTCGCCGAGGGCGACCACGTCGTCCGCAACGTCCCCGACCTCGCCGACGTCCGGACCATGGGGCGGCTCCTCGGTCACGCCGGCTGCGCCCTCGAGCGCGTCCCCGGCGCTCCGGGCGCCGTGGCGATCCGCACCCCGCGCGACATCGTGCCGGAGGCCCCCTACGACCTCGTCCGCACGATGCGCGCGAGCGTGGTGGTCCTCGGCCCCATGCTGGCCCGCTGCGGCCGCGCCCGCGTCTCCCTGCCCGGCGGCTGCGCCATCGGCGCCCGCCCCATCGACCAGCACCTGAAGGCGCTCGGCGCGCTGGGTGCCGAGTTCACGCTCGAGCACGGCTACGTGGAGGGCCGCGTCCCCGCCGGCCGGCTGCGCGGCGCCACCTTCACCTTCGACAAGGAGACGGTGACCGGGACCGAGAACGCGATGATGGCCGCGGCGCTCGCCGAGGGGCGCACCGTGCTCGAGAACTGCGCCCGGGAGCCGGAGGTGGGCGACCTCGCCGCGGCGCTCGTCCGCATGGGCGCGCGCATCGAGGGCGCCGGGACCCACCGCATCGAGGTGGACGGGGTGGACGCGCTGCGCCCGCTCGACCACGACGTCATCCCCGACCGCATCGAGGCCGGCACCTTCCTCGTGGCGGGAGCGCTCCCCGGCAACGACGTGACCGTCATCGGGGCGGTCCCGGCCCACCTCGAGGCGCTGGTCGAGAAGCTGCGCTCGACCGGCGCCACGGTGACCGGGGTTCCGGGCGGCCTCCGCGTGGAGGGAGACGGGCGGCCGCGCCCGGTCGACGTCCGCACCGCGCCGTTCCCGGGCTTCCCCACCGACATGCAGGCCCAGATGATGGTATTGCTTGCCCTCGCGGACGGGTCGTCGGTGGTGACGGAGACCGTCTTCGAGAACCGGTACATGCACGTGCTCGAGCTGCAGCGCCTGGGAGCCGAGATCGCCGTCGACGGCAAGGTCGCCGTCGTGAAGGGCGTCCCGGCGCTCTCCGGCGCGCCGGTGATGGCGAGCGACCTGCGCGCCTCGGCGGCGCTGGTGCTCGCCGGGCTCGCCGCCCGCGGCCAGACCGAGGTGCGGCGCGTCTACCACCTCGACCGCGGCTACGAGCGGATCGAGTCGAAGCTCCAGCCCCTCGGGGCGCGCATCCGCCGGGAGGCCGCGTGAGCCCGGCCCGCGGGGAGCCGCTGCTGTCGATCGCCATCCCGAAGGGGCGGCTGCTCGGGGAGGCCTCCGAGCTCTTCGAGCGGGCGCTCGGCGTCTCGCCGAAGCGGCTCCTCGAGAACACCCGCAAGCTGGCCGCCGACGCCCCGGCCCAGGGGCTCCGGTTCATCTCCATCCGGGCCGCCGACGTGGCGAGCTACGTGGAGCACGGCGCCGCCGACGTCGGAGTGGCCGGGCTCGACGTGCTGCGGGAGGAGCCGCGGGACCTCTACGAGCCGCTCGACCTGGGAATCGGCCGCTGCGCGGTCATCGTGGCCCGCCCCCGGGCCGCCCGCCCGCTCCCCCGGGGCGTGGCCCCGCGGGTCGCCACGAAGTACGTGAACCTGGCCGCCCGCCACTTCGCCGCGAAGGGGCTCCCCGCCGAGATCATCATGCTCCACGGCTCCATCGAGGTGGCGCCCTCGCTGGGGCTCGCCGACCGCATCGTCGACATCACCGAGACCGGGGAGACGCTCCGGGCGAACGGGCTCGTCGTCGAGGAGACGGTCCTCGAGGTCTCGGCGCGTCTCGTCGTGAACCGCGTGGCCCTGAAGCTGCACGCCGAGCGGCTGCGCCGGCTGGTCGCGGCGCTGCGATCGGTCGTGGACGGCGCGGAGGGCCCCCGCGCCCGTTGATCCGCGCCGCGCCTTGTCGCTATCATCCCCGAAGCTTCCCCGACGAGAGACCCCACCCCCACCCCCGCGTCACCGGTCCTGGAGGAGGACCACACCTCATGGATTGCCCACGTTGCAGCGTCGAGATGACGGAGATCGCCGGTGACGACAGCGTCATGCAGAGGTGCTCCGACTGCGGTGGGCTCTGGGTGGACGTCTCGGACGTGAACCGGTTCCTGGTCCACGGGAACCTCCCGGCCCTCACGTCGATCGGCGGCTGGCTGAACGCCGACGTGATGGCCGGCCAGTGCCCGGCCTGCCAGGTCGACCTGATCGAGATCGAGGGCGGGGAGCGGAAGTCCCTCCACTACGACACCTGCGAGTCGTGCGGGGGCATCTGGGTCGACGGCCCCGAGGAGGGCGACGTCCCGGAGACGCTGGAGTGGAAGGACGCCGCGAAGGAGATCGTCGGCTTCTACCGGCGCTTCGCGAAGAAGTAGCTACCAGTCCCGGTCGTCCCGCCACGGCCAGGCCGTGTTGGAGTAGCCCCGGATCTCCCAGTAGCCGCGCCGGTCGTGGGGCATGAACTCCACGCGCCGGACCCACTTCGCGCCCTTCCAGGCCCACAGCTGCGGCGTCACCACCCGGACCGGGCCGCCGTGCTCCTGCGGCAGGGGCTCGCCGTCCACCCGGTGGGCGAGCATGACGTCGGGCTTCAGCGCCTCCTCGAGCGGCAGGTTCGTCGAGTAGCCGTCGTAGGCGTGGAACATGACGTGGGTGGCGGCCATCGTCGGCCGCGCCAGCGCGGCGAGCGTCTCGAAGGGCACGCCCTCCCAGCGCATGTCGAGCTTGCTCCACCCGGTGACGCAGTGGAAGTCGGAGACGTCCTCGACCTGGGGGAGCGCCAGGAAGTCGTCCCACCGCAGCCGCAGGGGCTCCTCGACCTCCCCCTCGACGCGCAGCTCCCAGCGCTCGGTGCCGATGACCGGCTGGTCGAGGCAGTCGAGCACCGGCCAGGAGTCGAGCACGTTCTGCCTCGGCGGCACCTGCGGCATGCCGTGGCGGTTGCGGGGCCCGGTGCCCTGCGGCTCCCGGTCGGAGCGCGACGGCGTGCCCTTCATGGCCTCGCCGAACCGGCGCCGGAGCTCCGCCCGCCCCTCCTCGATGCGCTTCAGGATGTCGGTCACGGACGGGAGTCTAGCGCCGGCGCCGGGCCCACGCCCGCGCCCGATCGGACCGTCCGACCCAGGCGGGCCACCTGCGCCCGCCCCGGGAAGCGGTCTAATGGCCGGATGACCTCGCCCTTCCGGGTCCGCCCCGCCGCCGTCCTTCCCGCCCTCGCGGCCGCCCTCGCCGCCCTCGCACTCCCCGGGGTCCCGTCGGCCGCGCCTCCGGCGCCGAAGGGCCCGCCGCCCGACGTCATCTTCACGGGCGGCAAGATCGTGACCCTGGACGCGAAGGACCGGACCGTGCAGGCGGTGGCCGTGCGGGACGGGCGCTTCGTGGCGGTGGGGACGGACGCGGCCATCCGCCGGCTGGCCGGTCCGGCGACGAAGGTCGTGGACCTGGGCGGGCGGACGGCCGTCCCCGGCCTCATCGACGCCCACAGCCATCCCCAGGTGACCGCCTTCTTCCTCCAGGCGGTGGACGCCCGCGCGCCCGGGGTCCCCTCGGTGGCGAAGGCCATGGAGAACCTGGCCGCCCGTGCACGGACCGTGAAACCCGGGGAGTGGATCAGCGTCATCGGGGCCTCCGCTTCCCAGACCAAGTTCGCCGAGCGGCGCCTCCCCACCCGCGCCGAGATGGACGCCGCCGCCCCGGAGAACCCGGTCTGGTTCTGGAACGGCACCCACGGCGAGGTGCTGAACTCCCGGGGGCTCGCCGCGCTGGGGGTCTCGAAGGCGAACCCCCGCCTCCCCCGCGGCGGCGAGGTGCTCCTCGACCCGTCCGGCGAGCCCACCGGCGTCCTCTTCGAGGCGGAGGCCAACGTCCCCTTCAACCCGAGCGACGCGGTCCGCCAGGAGTGGTTCCGGAAGGACATCCCGGCCCTCTGGAACGCGCGGGGCTTCACGTCGGTGAACGGGATCCTGGCGGTGGACGAGGTGGAGGCGCTCCGCCGGGTGGCGGCCTCCGGCTTCCGTCCCACGCTCCGGTACACCGCCTTCGCCTTCGCCGAGCCGAACGGCGTGGGGCTGCCGGCCGACCCCTCCACGATGGCCATGCCGGCCGGGACCCCGCGGGACTTCTACCGGCTCGTGGGTCTCAAGGTCTGGATCGACGGGGAGGTGGACGCCGGCTCCGGACTCTGCAGCCAGCCCTACGCCGACCCCACCGGCGTGCCCGGCGGCGGACGCGGCCTCCAGGTCACGACGCAGGAGCAGGCCACCGCGGTGGCGACGGCGGCGCGCCGGGCCGGGCTGGGCATGGCGATGCACGCCTCCTGCGACGCCTCCACCGCCATCGCGCTGCGGGCCTTCCAGGACGCCGGGAAGGCCGTGAAGGGGCCGCCCACGCTGCAGCGGCTCGAGCACTGGGGCCAGTTCGTCGGGCCCTCCCCGCAGGAGCTGGCCACCGTGAAGCGGCTGGGCATCCACGTGGTCACCCAGCCGGCCTGGCTGCTCTTCCTGGAGCGCTCCACGGTGCACCTCCTCGGGCCCGAGCGGGCGGCCACCAGCTTCCGCTTCGGCGACATGGTGAAGGAGGGGCTGCGCCCGGCCGGTTCGACCGACACGACCGGCGTCTACCTGGACGCCATCGACCCGTTCGTCCACATGAAGGCGGCGGTGACCCGGGTGAGCGACGCCGGGGTCGTCGAGCCCGGGCAGGCGCTCCCGGTGAAGGACGCGCTGCGGATGTTCACCCTGTGGGCGGCCCGGTCGTTCCAGGAGGAGCGGAGCCGCGGCTCGATCGAGGTCGGCAAGCTCGCCGACATGACCGTCCTCTCCGAGGACATCCTCTCGATCGACCCCCTGCGGATCGACCAGGTGAGGGCGGTCTCGACCATCGTGGGCGGCGAGGTCGTCCACGCGGCGAGGTAGGCGGCGCCGCCGGGGCGCGGGCCCGGGACCGGCGGTCCGGGTCCGGCGCTACCGGTGGATGGGCTTGTAGCGGATGCGGTGGGGCTTCGCCCCCTCCTCGCCCAGCCGCCGCCGCTTGTCCGCCTCGTACTCCTGGTAGTTGCCCGTGTAGAACGTCCACTGCGAGTCGCCCTCGCAGGCCAGGATGTGGGTGGCGATGCGGTCGAGGAACCAGCGGTCGTGGCTGATGACGAGCACGCTGCCCGCGTACTCGAGGAGCGCGTCCTCCAGCGCCCGCAGCGTCTCCACGTCGAGGTCGTTGGAGGGCTCGTCGAGGAGCAGCAGATTGCCGCCCTTCATCAGGGTCTTCGCGAGGTGGAGCCGGCCGCGCTCGCCGCCGGAGAGCGTGCCCACCACCTTCTGCTGGTCGGCTCCCTTGAAGTTGAACCGGCCGATGTAGGCGCGGCTGGGCATCTCGAAGCGCCCCACCTGGATGACGTCGTTCCCGCCGGAGAGCTCCTCGAAGACGGTCTTCCCGGAGGAGAGGTTCTCGCGGCTCTGGTCCACGAAGGCCATCTTCACCGACGGTCCGACCACCACCCGGCCGGCGTCGGGCTTCTCCTCGCCGGTGATCATCCGGAAGAGCGTGGACTTGCCGGCGCCGTTCGGGCCGATGATGCCCACGATGGCGCCGGGGGGGACCGTGAAGGACAGGTCCTCCATGAGCAGCCGGTCGCCGAACCCCTTCGACACCCCGTGGAACTCGACCACCTGGTCGCCGAGCCGCTCGGCCACCGGGATGAAGATCTCCTGGGTCTCGTTGCGCCGCTGGTACTCCACCGAGGAGAGCTCCTCGAAGCGGGCGAGCCGGGCCTTGCTCTTCGCCTGGCGGGCCTTCGGGTTCTGCCGCACCCACTCGAGCTCCTGCTTCATCGCCTTGATGCGGGCGCTCTCCTGCTTCGCCTCCACCTCCAGCCGCTTCTCCTTCTGGTCGAGCCAGGACGAGTAGTTGCCCTTCCAGGGGATGCCGTGGCCGCGGTCGAGCTCGAGGATCCACTCGGCCACGTTGTCGAGGAAGTAGCGGTCGTGGGTGACGGCGACGACCGTGCCGGGGAAGCGGGCCAGGAACTGCTCCAGCCACTCCACCGACTCGGCGTCGAGGTGGTTCGTGGGCTCGTCGAGGAGCAGCATGTCCGGCTTGCCGAGCAGCAGCTTGCAGAGCGCGACCCGGCGCTTCTCACCGCCGGAGAGGTTCTTCACCTTCGCGTCCCAGGGCGGCAGCCGCAGCGCATCGGCGGCGATCTCGAGCGCGTTCCCGGTGTCCGCCCCGGCATTCTCGATGATGGCCTCGAGCCGGGCCTGCTCCTCGGCCAGCTTCTCCATGTCGGCGTCGGGCTCGCTGTAGGCGGCGTAGACCTCCTCCAGCCGCTTCTGGGCCGCCGCCACCTCCCCCTGGGCCGACTCCACCTCGTCGCGGACGGTCTTGTCGGCGTCGAGCTTCGGCTCCTGGGGCAGGTAGCCGATCCGCATCCCGGCGAGGTGCTGGACCTCCCCGTCGAACTCGGTCTCCTCCTTCGCCATGATGCGCAGCACCGTGGACTTGCCGGCGCCGTTCAGGCCGAGCAGCCCGATCTTGGCGCCGGGGAAGAAGGAGAGGGAGATGTCCTTGATGATCTGCCGCTTGGGCGGGACCACCTTGTTCACGCGGTACATCGACATCACGTACTGGGCCATGGCGGGGCGGATACTTTCCACGAAGAGGTCCGCGCCGCAAGGGACCGGGGCGCCCCGCCGGCCGCCGGCGCCGGGGGGCCGGGAGGCCCGCCCTCCCCGGCTTCCGATCGGGGGAAGGATCCGCTAGGTTCCCGGGTTCGACGGAGCGGAACCGGGAATGGGATTCCTCGACTCGCTGGGATTCGGCAGGAAGGACGGGGGTGCGGACGCCGCACCCGCCCGCCCCGCGTCCGCGTCCGCGCCGTCGCACGGCGTCTCCCACGGGGCGTCGGGCGGGGTCTCCTGGGCGCCGCGGATCGACGCCGGCGCCTGCCGCGCGTGCGGCACCTGCCTCGACGAGTGCCCGGCCGGCGTCTTCGCCATGGGGCGCCACGACAATGGCGCGCGTGTGGCCCGGCC